>DATEPR010000348.1:0-2011 GCA_035273045.1 Pseudonocardiaceae bacterium
GGTGTCGGCCTACTGGGCGATGCTGGTCGTCGGCCGGGGACTGCTCGGGGTCCTCGCCGGACGGATCGGCGCGCGGCGGGTGCTCGCGTGGGCGGTCGGGACGGTGCCGGTGGGCGCGCTGCTGATGGCGGTGCCCGGTCCCGCGTTCGTCGCGGTGGCCGGACTGCTCGTGCTCGGACTGGCGACGGCGCCGGTGTTCCCGTTGCTGACGTACGCCACGGGCGGCGCGACCACCGCGGTGGGGATGCAGGTGGCCGCGTCAGCGGTGGGCGGCGCCGCACTGCCGGCCGCCGTCGGCCTGCTCATCGGCGGCGTGGGCGCACCGGTGCTCGGCCCGTCGCTGCTCGTCCTCGGCGTGGTGATGTGCGCGGTCTACCGGCTGTGTCGCTAGTCCTCCGCCAGCGACAGGGCGCCGGACGGGCACAGGTCGACCGCGGTGCGCGCGGCCTTGGCCGCCACCTCGTCCGGTGTCTCGACGAGGAGTTTGACCAGGCCGTCGTCGCCCTGGTCGAACACGGCCGGCTCGGTGAGCACGCACTGGCCGGCGCCCACGCACACGTCCCGGTCCGCCTTGATCCGCATCGTGTTTCCCTTCACCAGGTCACGGGCAGCTCGTACACGCCGTAGATGGTCGCGTCGTCCTTGTACGGGAGGTCCGCGAGGTCCGCGGCCAGCGCCAGGGTCGGCACGCGGCGCAACAGCGTCTCGAAGACTAGTTGCAGTTCCTTGCGGGCCAGGTTCTGGCCGAGACACTGGTGCGGTCCGAAACCGAACGCCACATGGTTGCTGCGGCCCCGGTCCAGGTCCAGCGCCTCCGGGTCGGTGAACACGCTCTCGTCCCGGTTGGCCGACAGCGCCTGGCCCACCACACCCTCACCGGCCCGGATGACCACGCCACCCAGTTCGACGTCCTCGACGGCGATCCGCGACGTGACGAAATCGGCGATGGTGAAGTAGCGCAGCATTTCCTCGACGGCCAGCGGTATCCGGCTCGGGTCGGCACGCAGACCGGCAAGCTGGTCGGGATGGCTGAGCAGGGCCAGCGTGCCGAGCGAGATCATGTTGGCCGTCGTCTCGTGGCCGGCGATCAGCAGCAGGACGGCCAGTGAGATCAGCGCGTCGCGGTCCGGTTCGCCGCGTTCCGCCCGCTGGCGGTCGATCTGGCGGCCGAGCAGGTCGTCGGTCCGGTGCGCGATCTTGCCGTCGACCAGGTCCGCCAGGTAGTCGCGCAGTTCACCGACCACCCGCAGCCGTTCCTCGGGCGGTGTGGTGCGCTTGATCAGGGCCGTGGTGCGGGTCTGGAAGTAGTCGTGGTCGGCGTACGGCACACCGAGCAGTTCGCAGATGACCAGCGACGGCACCGGCAACGACAGCGCCCGCACCAGATCGGCCGGCTTCGGCCCGGCGAGCATGTCGTCCACGAAGCCGTCGACGATCTCCTGGATCCGGGGCGCCAGCGCGGCGATCCGCTTCACCGAGAACTCGCTGATCACCACTCGCCGCGCGGCCGAGTGCTCCGGGCCGTCCAGCATGATCATCGACGGTGCCGTGTCCGGCACGGTGAACTGGCCGCGGGTGAACACCGGGAAGCCGGGCGCGCGGCGGTTGGCGCTGAACCGGGGATCGGCGAGCATCGCGCGCACGTCGTCGTGCCGGGTGAGCAGCCACGCCGGGATGCCGCTGGGCAGAGTCACCTTGCTGATCCGCTCCTGCTCGCGCAGGTCGCGGTAGAGGGGTTCGCCGTGCTGGAACGGGCAGCCGCGGGGCGGCGGGAACGCGGTCGGGAACGCGGTCGGATCGGTTGCCGGCGCGGAGAGTTCGGTCATCGACGCATCCCTGAGTATGTGGAGGATATTGTTCCGCTTTCTCTCACGGTAACCGCGTGACAGCACACGGTCGACCCGCCGATCGGGCGAACCGGACACCGCCGTGTGCGATACTCAGCCGATCAGCAGCGCGAGTCGGAGGACCCGGTGACCGCGAGCGACGAGATGTCCGCGCCGCTGCGGGC
>DATEPR010000349.1:0-4729 GCA_035273045.1 Pseudonocardiaceae bacterium
GTCCTCCCGGATCAGCCCAGGATCGCACGCTGCCTCGACCACGCCGAACAGCCGCAGCACCCCGGCCATCTGGTCCAGCAGCGGGTCGCCCGCCGAACCGTCGAAAGCGTCCCGCAGCGACGACAGCCGCTCCAGCCGCACGACCAGCGAGCCGGGACCGCCGTGCCACAGCCGGTCCACGGTGAGCGCGGTGCGCAGGCTGGCCTCCTCGTCGTCCAGGCACACGACGACCATGGTCGGCGGGCGGTCGCCGGCCGGGCCGGTGAGCAGGCCGGCCAGGCCCTCGTCGTGCGGCCGCAGCCGGCACACGTCGGCGACGAACGGGTAGCGCTGGGTGATGTCGGCCAGCGCCTCGGTGGCGTTCTCGTCGACCAGGGTGACCGACGGCACCTCGGGGCCGGGCCGGCTGGCCCGCCACCGCCGCGCCTGTTCCACCACCACGGCCCGGCCGAACGAGCTGGCGCCGATCACCAGGGTGTGCGGTGGCCCGGCGGCCGGTGGCGGGTCGTCGAACAGCTTGCGCGCGCCCAACTCGTCGACGTTGAAGAACTCGATCCGCCCGCCGGCCGACCGGGGCTGGCCGAGATTGCGGGCCTGCAACGCCAGGCACAGGTCGGGATCGGTGGCCAGCGCGTAGACGGCCAGCCCGGTGCCGCTGTCCCTGGCCATCCGCCGGGCGGCCAGCGCGATGACGGTGTTCGTGGCGGTGTCGTCCGTGCAGGCGTAGAGGGCGGTGGCGCGGTGCACGCCGGCGGCGCGCAGCGTCTCCGGGAGTCGGGCGTCGCCGGTGACCGCGAACTTCCGCACCGGTGCCGGTCCCTGATGGATCGACACCACCCGGGCGCCCAGTTCGGTGAACCGCCTGGTCAGGGCCAGTGCGGTGGCGCCGGAACCGCACACCACGACGTGGCCGGAGGCCCGCTGGGTGCGCCAGCGCTGCACCTCGGCGGCCAGGAACAGCCGGCTGGCCTCGACGAAGGCGTAGACGGTGACCAGGGGAGCGGCGAACCGGGCGACCTGCAGTGTCACCGGCAGCGGCCCGGTGCCGCCGTCCTGCAGCGGGAACGGGCCGAGCACGAACAGTTGGAGGTCGTCGTAGAGCAGGTCGAGCGGACTGTGCCCGAACCGCGCGTTGCCGTGCAGGTAGGCGGCGAAACCGGCGTATCCGGTGACCAGCGCCAGGACGACCAGGACGGCGAACACGACACGGTGGGCGGCCAGCAGGCGGCCGCGGGAGCCACCGCGCGGATCAGCCACCGCGGCGCCACCTCCCCACAGCGTCGACAGCACGCCCGCGCCGCGCATTTTATCGACTGGTCAGACCATTTGGCAACGCGCAATCCGCCGAATGGTCCAATCAACGGAAGTGTGACTGAACTAAATGGACCATCAGTACCACTGATCGATGCCGCCGAACAATACTTTCGTTGGATTGCGTTCCGAGACGGCCGCAGAGTTGACTTCCGATGTCGTATACCGGGGCCACAGTATCCCGGCTGCTCCCATTCGTGCAATTTGCCACGAGAAAGCAGGGTTCAGTGAGCAGACCCCGTTTGATGACCGCTGCCGCCGCATTCACATTGGGCGCGGCGTTCGTGTTGCTCGGCAACGGCGTGGCGCCGGCGGCCGCGGCGACCCCGGCGGCGCCCGTGGTGGGCGGCGCCGACTCGGGACCGGTGATCGTGGTGCTGCGCGACCAGCACGACGATCTCAAGCTGAACGCCCAGGGCGGCCTGCGCACCAGGACGACCCGGTCCGACCAGAGCGCCATCGTGGCGGACATCAAGGCCAACGGCGGTACGGACATCCGCCAGTTGGTGAGCGTCAACGCGGTCGCCGCGCACCTGTCCGCGGCCGAGGTCGACCGGCTGCGCGCGAACCCGGCCGTCGCCGAGATCACCCCGGACGCCATGCTGGACGTCCAGCCGACCGGGAGCGGCCCGCAGGGCCCACCGGCCCGGCTCAGCTCGGCGCTGTGCCCGAGCGACCCGGCCAAGCCGCTGCTGGAGCCGGAGGCACTGGCCGTCACGCACACCGAGACGGACCTGCGCGACGACCCCGACCAGGCGTCGCTGGTGGCCACCGGCAAGGGCGTCATCGTCGCCAACGACGGCATCAACGAACTGGCCGGCAATCCGAACTTCGTCCGCGCCGACGGCACGCCCGTGGTGCTGGACGCGCCCGACCCGACGGCGAACGACAGCGACGGCGAGTTCTACGGTGACGCCTCGTCCATCGCCGGTCAGGGCCTGGTGACCTACGACTTCTCGCAGGAACTGCCGTTCTCCGGCCTGCCCGCGGGCTGCACCTTCCGCATCAAGGGCATGGCGCCGGACGCATCACTGGTGGACAGCTCGCTGATCGACACCCCGCCCAGCGGCGGCCAGCCGGCGCGGCAGTCCGAGTCCGACGTCGTCGCCGGCATCGACAACGCCGTCGTGAACGAGCACGCCGACATCATCTCCGAGTCGTTCGGCTTCACCCAGCGGCCCGGTTCGTACGCGGTGTTCTACAAGGCCAACGACGCCGCCATCGCGGCCGGTGTCACCGTCGTGGTGTCCTCCGGCGACAGTGGCGACTCGGGCACCGTGTCCTCGCCGGCCACCGACCCGCTGGCCATCGCGGTCGGCGGCACCAACACGCTGCGGCTGCTCGCCCAGGGCTACGGCTACACGTCCTGGGAGAACAACAACATCACCCCGCTGTCCTCGGGTGGCACGGCGCCCAACAACCGCGTCGTCGACCTGGTGGCACCCGGCTACGGCGGCGAGGCGGCGTGCAGCCCGACCGGCACCGACTGCCCGGCCACCACGCAGACCGAGGCGTTCGGTGGCACCAGCCAGTCCTGCCCGCTGGTGGCCGGTGCCGCGGCCGACGTCATCCAGGCGTACGCCGACACGCACCAGGGCGCCAAGCCGACCCCGGCGATGGTCAAGCAGATCCTGACCAGCAGCGCCACCGACCTCGGCGCGCCGGCCGACCAGCAGGGCGCCGGCCTGCTCAACACCTACGCCGCCGTCCGCGCGGCGCAGCAGATGCCGGGCACCACCCTGTCCGACAGGGGCCGGCCGGCCGACTCGAACAGCCTGGTCGTCGGCCCGACCACCCAACTGGACATCGCGGCGGACGCCGGCATCAGCGACCAGCACGTGACGCTGTACAACACCAGCCGCAACGACACCAAGGTGGACGGCACGTTCCGCGCGCTGAGCCCCAAGGTGCAGATCGGCCCGACGGTCGTCGAGCCGGTGAGCGCTCCGGACCCGAGCCTGCCGATCCCGGCCCAGGGCGCCGTGGCGGCGGCACCGATCACGTTCACCGTGCCGAGGGGCCTGGACCGCATGTCGGCCGACATGCTCATCCCCGACCCGGCGAACTCGACGATCCTGTCGTTCACCCTGACCGACCCGACCGGGGCGCTGACCCAGATCTCGTACGACTTCGGCACCCCGCCGACCAGGCCCGGCCGCAACGGCACGGTGTCCAACATCCAGCACGTCGAGGTCAACACGCCCATGCCGGGCAGGTGGACGGCGCAGATCCTGTGGGCGAACGGCAGGGCGCACCTCCAGTCGCCGCCGAACATCCCGGGCACGTTCACCGGCGACATCTCGTTCCGGGTCACCGGGCAGCACTTCGTCACCACGCCCGCGGTCCGCGACGTGCGCGTCCCGGCCCACTCCAGCGTCACCGTCCCGCTGCACGTCCTCATGCCGGCGGCGCCCGGTGACCACCCCGAGTCGGTCCAGTTCACCGCCGACAACGGTGCGCGGACCTCGGTGCCGGTGGCCCGCCGGACGCTGATTCCGTCCCAGGGCGGTGCGTTCGACACGCTGATCACCAGCAGCGTCGGCCGGCAGGTCGGCCAGATCAGCACGTTCGACATCGACGTCCCCGCCGGCAACCAGGACATCGACGTGCACTTCAGCACGCCGGACGCCAGCGCGGACAACCCGTTCACCTACTGGCTGCTCAACCCGGCCGGCCAGGTCGTCCAGCGGGTCTCGGCACCCGTGGCCGGCCCGGACGGCACACCGGTGAACGACGTCACCCTCGTCGCCGCCAACCCGGCGGCGGGCAGGTGGGAGATCGACGTGGAGCTCAACCTGACCACCAGCGGGAAGGAGTTCACCCAGACGGTGGCCGGATCGGTCGCGTACGACCAGGTCGCCGCCGTGGCGGCGGCCTCGGTCAGCGCGCCGGGAGTGACCCTCTCGAACGACTGATCCAGTGGCGCCAGGACACCGCCGCCCGGAACCTGGTTCCGGGCGGCGGTGCCGGCATAACTCCGGGGGCCGTCCGTGTTGCAGCCGGGGTAGGGGTATGCCCCAGGCAGGAGGAGTTTCGGATGGCTCAGGCTGTGCGGTTCGACGAGTACGGCGGGATCGACGTGCTCAAGGTGGTCGAGGTGCCCGATCCGGTGCCCGGCCCCGGTGAGGTGTTGGTCCAGGTGAAGGCGGCGGCGATCAACCCGGGGGAGGGGAAGATCCGCGACGGCCTGCTGCACAGCAGGTGGCCGGCGACGTTCCCGTCCGGCCAGGGCAGTGACCTGGCCGGTGTCGTGGCCGCGGTCGGCGACGGCGTCGACGGCTTCGCCGCCGGTGACGAGGTGGTCGGGTTCACCGACAACCGGGCCAGCCACGCCACGCTCGTGGTGACCGACGCCGGCAAGCTGACCCGCAAGCCGGCCGGCGTGTCGTGGGAGGCGGCCGGCTCGCTGTTCGTGATC
>DATEPR010000350.1:0-2053 GCA_035273045.1 Pseudonocardiaceae bacterium
ACCGCCCGGAACGCCGTGGCGAACCGGCAGCCCAGCGACGCCGCCGTGGTGAACGCGACGGATTCGGGCAGCCGCACCAGGTTCACGTCGGCGGCGTGGATCGGCACCAGTTCGGCGAACGAGCCGGGACCGGTGAAGCCCGGCTGTGTCTGCTGTGGACAGACCTGGGCGTCGCCGGCGAGGCAGTACTCGCACCTGCCGCAGCCGCACACGAACGGCACGGTCACCCGGTCGCCGACCCGCCAGCGGGACACGCCGGCTCCGACGGCGGCGATCTCGCCGGCCAGTTCGTGGCCCGGGATATGCGGCAGCTCGACCGGATCGTGGCCCTGCCAGGCGTGCCAGTCCGACCGGCACACCCCGGTGGCGCGGACCGCGATCAGCACGCCGCCGTCCGGGCAGGCCGGTTCCGGCACGTCGGTCAGGGTGGGGGTTTCGCCGTAGCGGGCGTAGACGACGGCCTTCACGCGGTGACCAGCCCGGTTGCCACGGCGTGAGCCTAGTTGAGGAACCGGCCGGTAGTGGGTATTCCCAATCCATGGCTGAACCGACCCGGATCGTCATCGTCGGCGGCGGGTTCGCCGGCTACCATACGGCCCACGAACTGCTGCGCACGCTGCCCGAGGACGCGGGCGTGGAGATCGTGCTGGTCAACCGGACCGACTACTTCCTCTACCTGCCGCTGCTGCCCGAGGTGGCGGCCGCCGTGATCGACCCGAGGCGGGTCACGGTGTCGCTGCCGGCGACGCTGCCCGGCATCAAGCTGGCGCTCGGCGACGTCACCGACGTGTCACTGGACACGCGGACGATCACCTACACCGATCCGGAGGGCAGCCGGCGCGAACTCGGCTACGACCGGCTGGTGCTGGCCGTGGGCAGCGTGAACAAGCTGCTGCCGATCCCGGGTGTCGCCGAGCACGCGCACGGCTTCCGCGGTGTCGCCGAAGCGCTCTACCTGCGGGACCACGTGATCCGGCAGGTCGAACTGGCCGCGCGGGCGGAGACCGCGGCCGAGCGGGACGCGCGGTGCACGTTCGTCGTGGTCGGCGCCGGCTACACCGGCACCGAGGTGGCCGCGCAGGGGCCGACGCTGACCGACACGGTCCGCAGGCGGCTCCGCGAGCTGGACGGCCAGCGGTGCCGGTGGCTGCTGCTGGACCTGGCGCCGAAGGTGCTGCCCGAACTGGATCCGAGGCTGTCCAGTGCGGCCGACCGGGTGCTGCGGCGGCGTGGTGTCGAGGTGCTGACCGGGACGTCGGTCCAGGAGGCGACCAGCGACGGCGTCAAGCTCAGCTCCGGCGAGTTCGTGCCGGCCAGGACGTTGGTGTGGTGTGTCGGCGTGCGGCCGGACCCGCTGGTGGAGAGCACCGGCATCGAGACGGTCAAGGGCCGGCTGGTGGTCGAACCGACGCTGATGGTGCCCGGCCACCCGGAGGTGTTCGCCTGCGGTGACGCGGCGGCCGTGCCCGACCTGACCCGGCCGGGGGAGATCACCGCGATGACCGCGCAACACGCCACCCGCCAGGGCGCGCTCGCCGGCCGCAACGTGGCCGCGTCGCTGGGTTACGGCCACATGCGCCGCTACCGGCACCACGACCTGGGCTTCGTGGTGGACCTGGGCGGTGCCCAGGCGGCGGCCAACCCGCTGCACGTGCCGCTGGCCGGGCTGCCCGCCAAGGTGGTCACCCGCGGTTACCACCTGGCGGCGATGCCGGGCAATCGGGTTCGCACCGCGACCGACTGGCTGGCCGACGCCGCGCTGGGCCGGCAGTCGGTGCAACTCGGACTGGTCCGCTCGGCCGCCGTGACCCTGGAGACGACGTCCGCCCGGTGACTGACCGGTAGGCCGCTGACCTGCGTCGATACTGGCGGTTACCGATTCGTGTCACTCAGCCGGGTGGGAGCGGTTCTCGATGCGGGCAACCGCGTCCGGTGGCCGCACGTCCGAAATTGTGGCGGCCCTAGGCTGGGCCGGACGGCCGGAGGACGACGCGGGAGGATGTGCCAGGTCATGGTTGATCGATGGCAGGGCGGCGGCGACTACGGCCGTGGC
>DATEPR010000351.1:0-2934 GCA_035273045.1 Pseudonocardiaceae bacterium
GGATTCTCCACGTCCGGTCCGGCGCAGGCGGACACCGTGCGCAAGGGACTCGCCGTCGAGGTGGCCGGCCAGCGGGTGTTCACCTCGGTGCAGTCCACCTGGAACCCCCTGGAGACCTCGGTCGGGCCGGCGCTCGCCGAGGCCCACCGGAACGGCGTCCTGGTGCTGGTGAAGGAGGCGCTGGCCAACGGAATCCTCGCCGTGTCGCCGCCGGAGCCGGTGGCCGAACTCGCCGCCCGGCACGGGGTCGGGCCGGACGCGGTGGCGCTGGCGGCGGCGCTGGCCCAGCCGTGGGTGGACCGGGTGCTGCTCGGCCCGGCGGGCGTCGAGCAGCTCAGGTCCAATCTCGCGGCCACGGATATCCGTTTCACTACGGGCGATCTCGACTCACTCGTCCCCCTCGTCCAATTGCCCGAACGGTATTGGGCCAACCGGTCCGCACTCCATTGGGTATGACTTCCGCAGCGGTGCGTACATTCAACGTCACCGCCCGCATACTCATGTATGCGCAAGGAGGTTACTCATGGACCTTCGGGAATGGCTGGGGACGGCGATCACCGAGATTGGCCGTTGGCAGGGCGAATACGGCCCTTTTGATCAGCACAGCTCGACGGCGGTCAGCGACGCAGAGTTCGAAGTGGCGTTCACCGAGCTTGTCAAGCGTCTGCGGGATAATTACCCGTTTTTTCACCCGCGTTACGCAGGGCAGATGGTGAAGCCGCCGCATCCGGCGGCGGTCGTCGGCTACCTGACGGCAATGCTGATTAATCCGAACAACCACGCCCTGGAAGGCGGCCCGGCAACCGCCCGAATGGAGAAGGAAGCCGTCGCGCAACTGGCCGGCATGTTCGGCTTTTCGGAGCACCTGGGACATCTGACCACGGGCGGCACCCTGGCCAATCTTGAGGCGCTGTTCGTGGCCAGGGAAACCCACCCGTCGCTGGGTGTGGCGTACAGCGTGGACGCACACTTCTCGCACCGGAGAATGTGCCACGTCCTGGGCCTGCGGACCTACCCGGTGCCGGTGGACGCGGCCGGCCGGATGGACCTGAACGCACTGGAGGACGTCCTGCGCACCGGCCAGGTCGGCACGGTCGTGCTGACCGTCGGCACCACCGGGCTGGGCGCCGTCGACCCGGTCCACGAGGTACTGGCCCTGCGGGACAGATACGGGACAAGAATCCATGTGGACGCCGCCTACGGCGGATTCCTCACCCTCATCGCGGACGACGCCGTGGACGGCGTGGCGTCCGCGCCTTTTCGGGCCATCCACCGGTGCGACTCGGTGACGGTCGACCCGCACAAGCACGGCCTCCAGCCCTACGGCTGCGGTGCGGTGCTGTTCGCCGACCCGGCCGTCGGCCGCTTCTACAAGCACGACTCCCCGTACACCTACTTCACCTCCAACGAACTGCACCTGGGCGAGATCTCGCTGGACACGTCCCGGGCCGGCGCCGCCGCGGCCGGGCTGTGGCTGACCTTCCAGGTCTTACCGCCGACACCGGCCGGGCTCGGCGAGGTGATCCGGCCGGGCCGGCGGGCGGCGCTGCGGTGGGCCGACCTCATCAACTCCACCGACGAGCTTTCCCTGTACCAGCAACCTGATCTGGACATCATCAACTTCCTGCCCGTGGCCGGGCGGATGTCCGATGTCGACCGGCTGAGCACCGCCGTGCTGCACGACGGGATGACCGCGGCACCGGAGGACGCGGTGTTCGTGGCCGCCCACGGCGTGACCGCCGAAGCGCTCGCCGCCCGCGGCCACCACCTGACCGCGGACGTGCCCAGGGCCGCGATCCTGCGCAGCGTCCTGCTGAAACCGGAGAGCGAGAAATGGGTGGACTATCTCAACGAGCGGCTGGCGACACTGGCTAGGCAGGCAAGAGGCTCGTGACCAACCGGCTCAACTGGTGCACGTTGCGGCACTCGTGCATCGGCACGATCTCCGCGTACGCCTTGGCCACCGAGTCACCGGTGGACCACAGGCCGGCGCGTTCCGGGTTGAGCCAGTAGGCGTGCCTGGCCGGTGCCACGATGCGGCGCAGCGCGGCCAGGTTCGGGTCGGCTCCGTTGGTCCTGGCGTCGCCCAGGATCAGCACCGACGTGCGGGGACCGACGGCGTCCGCGTAGCGCCCGGCGAAATCGCCCAGCGCCCGCCCGTAGTCGCTGTGCCCGTCGAACACGACGAGATTGGCCTCGTCGAGGATCCGGCTACCCAGATGTTCCGGGTCGGCGGCGCCCGCGGTGACCAGGTGGGTGATCTCGTCCATGGCCTCGACGAACGCGAACACCCGCACCTTGCTGAACTGGTCGCGCAACGCCTGCACCAGCAGCATGGTGAAGTTGGCGAAACCGGCGACCGAGCCGGACATGTCGCAGATCAGCACGATCTCCGGACGGCCGGGCCGGCGCTTGCGGAACGCCGGCCGTAGCGGCACCCCGCCGGTGGACAGTGACCGGCGCAGCGTGCGCCGCACGTCGATCTGGCCCCTGCTGTGCCGGCGGCGCCGCGCCGCCAGGCGGGTGGCGAGCTTGCGGGACAACGGCTGCACGGTCCGGCGCAGCTCGGCCAGCTGGGCCCGGCTGGCGACGAGGAAGTCGACGCGGTCGGTGGACGGGGCGATGCCGTGCCGCGCGATCCGTTCCCTGCCACGCAGTTCCGCCGACCGGCGCAACGCCTCGGTGCGCACCTGGCCGCGGAACCGTTCGATGCGCCGGCGCACGTCGTCGGCCAGCAGCCGGTCGGTGAACTCGTCCCCGGCCGGGGTGCCGGCGCGGATCGCCGCCAGCACCCGCACCAGCAGCGTCTGCGGCGACAGCCGGTCCAGCGTCTGGAACGCGGAGAACCCGCCGCCCGGCCCGGGCCCGTAACGGCCGAGCTGGTCCACGGCGAGCCCGGCCAGCCGGGCCATCGCCCGGTCGTCGGCCGCGGCA
>DATEPR010000352.1:0-11273 GCA_035273045.1 Pseudonocardiaceae bacterium
CGATTGCGCCGAAAGTTTCGCCGAGCATGGGCCGAACAATATCCGCGACTTCTTTCGCTCCTTCCTGCAGATGGCGGTCGTGCTGACCTATGCTGGCGCGCTGCCGGTGGTGAAGGTCGGCCGGATCGCCGGCCAGTACGCCAAGCCCCGCTCGGCCGAGACCGACGCGCTGGGCCTGGCCTCCTACCGGGGTGACGTGGTCAACTCGCTGACCGCCACGCCCGAGGCCAGGGTGCCCGACCCGTCCCGGATGATCCGCGCGTACGCCAACTCGGGCGCCACGATGAACCTGCTGCGCGCGCTGACCAGCGGCGGCATGGCGGACCTGCACCGGGTGCACGACTGGAACAAGGACTTCGTCGCGCAGTCCATGGCCGGCGAGCGGTACGAGGAACTGGCCACCGAGATCGACAGGGCGCTGCGGTTCATGTCCGCCTGCGGCGTGTCCGACAGCAGCCTGAGCGCCACCGAGATCTTCGCCAGCCACGAGGCGCTGGTGCTGGACTACGAGCGGGCCATGCTGCGGATGGACACCCGCGAGGAGGCGGCCCGGCTGTACGACCTGTCGGCGCACTTCGTGTGGATCGGCGAGCGCACCCGGCAGCTGGACGGCGCCCACATCGCGTTCGCCGAGCTGCTGGCCAACCCGATCGGCCTGAAGATCGGCCCCACGACCAGCCCCGAGCAGGCCGTCGAGTACGTCGAGCGGCTCAACCCGGCCAACGTCCCCGGCCGGCTCACCCTGATCAGCCGGATGGGCAACAGCAAGATCCGTGACGTGCTGCCGCCGATTGTGGAAAAGGTCACCGCGTCCGGCCGCCAGGTCATCTGGCAGTGCGACCCGATGCACGGCAACACCCACGAGTCGTCCACCGGCTACAAGACCCGGCACTTCGACCGGATCGTCGACGAGGTGCAGGGCTTCTTCGAGGTGCACCGGAAACTGGGCACCCACCCCGGCGGCATCCACGTGGAGCTGACCGGCGAGGACGTCACCGAATGCCTTGGTGGCGCCCAGGAGATCTCCGACACCGACCTCGCCGGCCGCTACGAGACAGCGTGCGACCCGCGCCTGAACACCCAGCAGTCCCTGGAGCTGGCCTTCCTGGTCGCCGAGATGCTGCGTTCGTAGGCCACGACGACGAACGGGGCGCCGCCTGCCTGGCGGCGCCCCGTTTCGCTTGTGCCGCTAGGGAAAGACGCCGAGGGTCACGACGGTGCCCGGGGCCACCAGCGAGCCGGCGGACGGCGACTCCACGAACACCTGCCCGGTCGGGTCGTTGGCCAGCGCCTGGATCTGCACCTGCAGGCCCAGCCCCTGCAGCGTCTGCTGCGCCTGCTGGGCGGGCTGCCCGGTGACCGAGGGCAGCGTCACCGCGTTGGACACCTCCACCCCGACCTTGTTGCCCGGCACGCCGGTGGCGCCCGCGGCCGGGTCGGTCTTGATCACCGTGCCGCCGCCGACGTTCGGGTCGAACGTGGCCGGCTCGTCGAACGGCAGGAAACCGGCCTGCTGCAACGCCTGGAACGCCTGGTCGTGCGGCTGGCCCACGACGTTGGGCACCGGGTTGGGCGGCGGCCCCTTGCTCACCACCACGACCACGGGTGACCCGATGTTCAGCTGCGTGCCCGGCCCGGGATTCAGCCCGACGACGGCACCCTTGGGCACGGTCGGGCTGTAGGCGTCCTGCGCCGGATCGAGCCGGGGCGTCAACTCGGCCGACTTCACGGCCTGCTCCACCGCGCTGGGCGAGGCCCCCGGCGTGATGTCCGGGACGATCGGCTTGCCCTCGGAGATGACGACGGTGATCGTCGACCCGCGCAGCGCCCGGGCGCCGACCGCCGGGGACGTGCTGACCACCTGCCCGGCGGGCACGGTGTTGCTGTGCGCCTGGGTGATCGCACCGGACAGGTCGGCGTCCTGCAGCGTGCGTTCCGCGGTGGTCGGGTCCAGCCCGCCGATCCTCGGCACCGCCGTCCACCGTCCGCTGCCGAACCACCACGCGGCCACGCCGAGCACCGCGGCCAGGACGAGCACCACCACGACCCAGATCATCATGGTGCGTCTGGCCTTGACGCGCTGCGCCTCGTACGGCGATCTCGGCGTCTTCGCCGGCTCCGTGCGTCGGGCCGGTGGGTAGGGGTCGACGGCGACCGCCTGGCCGCGATAGTCCTCCCGGGACAGCGCCCTGGTGCCCTGCGGCCCGATCGGTCCCGGCCGGACCGGGGGAGTACGCACGGTCGTGCGGTCCAGCGATCCGGACGGGACCACGTGCGTCGCCACGGCACTGGACGACACCTGCTCGGTCCGCTCGCCGCCGGACTCGTCCGTCGTGGTCTCCTCGGCGGTGGGCAACGGCAGCACGGTGCTGCTGTCGTCGGCGCGATGCCGGCCCCGGGCGGATCCCGGCGCCGGGTCGGCGGGCATGGCCAGCGGGACCGGCGTCGGCACGGGCACCGGCACGCGGTGCAGGCCCAGCGAGTTGCGGGTGCGGACGAGTTCGTCCAGGAACGCGGCGGCGTCCGCGGGCCGCAGCGCCGGATCGCGGCGGGTGGCCCGCAGCACGAGGTCGTCCAGGGCCGCCGGGATGCCCGGGATGCTCTCGCTGGGCGGCGGCACGTCGTCGTTCACGTGCCGGTAGGCCACCGAGAGCGGCGTGTCGCCGGTGAACGGCGGCGCGCCGGTGAGCATCTCGTAGCAGACGATGCCGGCCGCGTAGACGTCGCTGCGCGCGTCGGCGGCGCCGGTCTCCACCTGCTCCGGCGACAGGTACGCGACCGTGCCCAGGATCGTGCTGTCGCTGGTGACACCGGCCGTCGCGATCGCCCTGACCAGCCCGAAGTCGGCGACCTTGACGACGCCGCCCTGGCCGATCAGCACGTTCTCCGGCTTGACGTCGCGGTGCACCAGACCGGCCCGGTGCGCGGAGGTCAGTGCGGCCAGCACCGGGTCCAGCACGCTGACGGCCAGCGGGACCGGCAGGGCGCCGCGCTCCCGCAGCAGGTCCCGCAGGGTGCCGCCGGACACCAGTTCCATGACCAGGTAGACGTGGTCACCGTCGACCCCCTGGTCGTGCACCGCGACCACGTTCGGGTGATGCAACCGCGCGGCCGCCCGTGCCTCGAGTTCGAACCTGTCGATGAACGACCGGTCCTGGGCGAACTTCGCCTCCATGACCTTGATCGCGACAGGCCGGTCCAACCGCAGGTCCAGGCCCGCGTACACGTTGGACATGCCACCTCGGGCGAGCGGCTTTTCGACCCGGTAGCGGCCTTCCAGCACCGCACCGAGGACAGCTACGCCATTGGCTTCCACGTCTGACGATGGTACGGAGGCCGGAAGGTAAACATCGCTCGACTGGCGCAGGGCGCGCGACGCCGGGTTGTGGCATGGTGGGCAACCGTGAGTGCGATACCCACCGCCGAGGACGTCCTCGACCGGTCGTACGAGGTACTGACGTTGCCCGAGGTGGCCCAGTCGGTCGGCCAACCGGTCACCCGGGTGCAACAGCTGGTGCGGGACGGCCACCTGGTCGCGTTCCGCAGGGACGGCGTCATGGTCGTCCCGGCCCTGTTCCTGAACGGTGAAGGCGTCGTGAAGGGCCTTCCCGGCACGTTGACGGTGCTGCGCGACGCGGGCTTCTCCGCCGAGGAGATGCTGCGCTGGCTGTTCACCGCCGACGACACCCTCCCCGGCTCGCCCATCGAGGCACTGCGGACCAACCGCGGCCGGGAGGTGAAGCGCAGGGCGCAGGCGCTGGCGTTCTAGCCGGCCTGCCCGATCGAGTCCGCCGGTGCGGCGGACAGCTGGTGCCCGTCCGTCCCCTGGTCCACGGGCAGTGGACCAGGGGCTGATCCCTGCTCCGGGTGGCGTGTCCTGGACGCCAGCCACCGGCGCACCGGGTCCGGCCGGACCAGCGCCGTCGCGGCCAGTGCCGCCACGAGCACCGACATGGCCAGGTAGGGCGGGTCGTACAGGCCGAACGTGCCGTCCGGGTGGGTGAACAGCACCACCAGCACCGACCCGAACGTCGCCGGCACCAGGGCGCGGGCCGACCACGCCAGCCCTGCCGCGACGACCAGCGGCCAGGTGAAGTACCAGGGCAGCGTGGCGGGGGAGAACAGCGCGACGAACAGCATCGCCAGCGCGGCCCGGTGCAGCGTGGTCACCGGGTCCCCGTGCCTGGCCAGCCACCACTGCCGCCCGACCAGCACGGCCAGCACCAGCCAGCCGATCGTCCTGGTCACCGCGAGGATGCTGGGCAGGTCGGCGCTGGTGAACAGCCCGCCGACGATGAACGCGAGCTGGCCGACGGCGGTCGGCATGGACAGCCACTCGACCACCAGGTTGGACGTGCTCAGGGCGGGCAGCCAGCCCAGGTCGACGCCGGCCAGCAGGGTGCACACCGCGAACGTCGGGACCACCACGGCCATGGCGTGCAGCACGGCCTTGCCCAGCCGGGCGCCCGGCGAGCCGGTGAGCCTGCGGGCCCAGATCAGCACCAGGAACGGCAACAGCACGCCCGCCGTGGCCTTCACCGCGAACGCGAGCGCGACCAGCGCGACCCCCCTGCGGTGGCGGCCGTCCAGCACCAGCACGGTGCCCGCGGCCAGCAGGCCGATCATCAGCAGGTCGTTGTGCCCGCCACCGACCAGGTAGGTCAGCACCAGCGGGTTCGCGGCCACCAGCCACAACGCGAGCACCGGCGAACCGCCCAGGTGCCGCGCCAGCCGGGGCAGCGCCCAGCACAGCAGCAGCATGCCGGCGCACAGGGTGGCGCGCAGCGCGATGACGCCGACCACGATGCTCTGCCCGGTGACCAGCACGACCGACTTGGCGATCAGCACGAACAGCGGCCCGTACGGCGACGGCGTGTTCTGCCAGGTCGGGTCGACGTTGGCGGACAGGTGGTCGCCCAGCACGGCGACGCCGTAGTGGTACGGGTTGAGTCCGTGCAGCGCCAGGTCGCCCTGCCCGAGGTAGGTGAACAGGTCGCGGCTGAACAACGGCGGCGCGATCAGCAGCGGCGCCAGCCACGCCCCGACCGCGATCAGCATCCCCCTGCGGTCGACCGTGCCCGCGCGGGCGTCCCGGCCCAGCCGTATCCACGCCCAGACGAGCAGGAGGATCCCGGCGTAGGCGACGGCGACGGCCAACTGCTTGCCGTGCCCGTAGCCCAGCCAGCTGAACGCGGTGCCGTCCAACACCGGATCGGGTTCCACAATGGACGCGGCGCCGACGCCGCCGCCCGCCACCAGGACGGTGCCGAACATGCCGGCCGCGACGGTGCGCACCGGAACAGGCAGGTAATCGGGTTCCGCGCCGATGGGCGTCCGGTCGGTCAGCACCGCACCCGGCTCGTCGCCGGAATCCGACCCCAGGGGGTGGCGGGGGACGAAGGTCATCGTGGGCGCCATCGTGTCACAGCGGAATGTGTACCCGCGCTCGCCCCCGGTTATCGGTCCTGGCGTGACCTTTCCGCGACCGCGTACTCGGCGAGCCCCTCGGCGCAGCGCCGGATGAACCGGGTCAGCGTGCGCGCGTACAGCCAGCCGGTGCCGGGCACCTTCGGCCGGAACGCCGAGTGCCAGTGGATGGTGGTGGTGTCACCGTCCGGCTCCAGGTCGATGTCCGCCCGGTAGTCGCGGATGGCCAGGCCGCTGACCAGTTCGTAGCTCAACCGCCGGTCGGGCACCAGTTCGGCGATCCGTTCCACGCTGGTGTGCCGGCCGGTGCGGAAGACCCGGATCGCCCCCACGCCCTCGGGTTCGTCCGCGGCCGGCCGGCGCAGTTCGAACGACCCGATCGGCGACCAGACCGGCCAGGTGGCGCCGTCACGCAGCAACGCGTACAGGTCCCGTGGTCGTGCGGTGGTGGGCACCCGCACGTCGATTCTGTTCGCTGGCATGTACCAGATGGTACGCCGGCATGATGACACCCGTGGACCCGAAACGCCGGCTGCTCGCCGCCGTCATCGACCGGCTGGCCGAACACGGCCTCGGCGACGCGAGCCTGCGCGGCCTGGCCACCGCGATCGGCACCAGCCACCGCATGCTCATCTACCACTTCGGCTCCAAAACCGGCCTGCTCATCGAGGTCGTCCGCGAGATGGAACGCCGCCAACTGGAATCCATCGCCGAACTGGAGACCGAGATCGCCGCCGACCCCGCCCTCGGCCCGTCCGATCTCATGCGCCGCTACTGGCGCCGCGTGTCCGACCCCGCGCTGTGGCCGGCCGAACGGCTGTTCTTCGAGCTCTACGGCCAGGCCTTGCAGGGCCGCGACGGCACCACCCCGTTCCTGGACAACATCGTCGAAGCCGCACTCAACCCGCTCACCCAGGTCACCCGCCGCCACGGCAGCCCACCCGACCAGGCCCGCGCCGACGCTCGATTCGGCATCGCCGTCACCCGTGGGTTGCTGCTCGACCTGCTCGCCACCGGCGACCGTGAGGGATGCGACGCCGCCATGGAACGATTCATCGCCGCCTTCGAGGCCATGCGGGCCGGGTGAGCCGCTCTCGTTTCGCCGACGAGGCGCCGCCCACCGGCCGGCTCGTTCGTTGGCGGGTTGCTTTCGTTGGGATCGGCGGTTGGTGTTGTTGGTCGGCTGCTGGTGTCGCTCGTCAGCAGTTGGGCTTGTCAGCGGCTGGGCGTCGTGGTGCAGTCCACCCACTGGCCCGGCGGGCACCCGCCGGCCGTCGTCGCCTTAGCCACCAGCGCCGCAACGAGCGCGTCCGCGGACGGCCGGTTCGGCGCCGGCGTGACCAGCGCGGCCGTGCACGACGTCCGGGTCACCGAACGGCACGCGGCCAACTCACCGTCCGCTGTCGCCCGCCAGTCCGGAGTGTTCGTCACCCCGTACTTCCACACTTTCGAGTGAGCCGTGGCGTCCTGGTAGTCGATCATGTAGACGTACGCGGTGCCCTTCCGGCTCGGGTCCACAGTGGCCGGCTCGGCCGCGGCGGTCGCCTCGCCGGCCAACGTGCCCAGATTCGGTGGCGCCGCAAGGGCTTCGGCCGTCCAGTCCACTTCGTACGGATGCTGGCCGGGGGTGGAGTGGGCGTGCGCGAAGAACGACTTCCACTGTGGAGTGCTGTCCGTGCACGTGGCGTTCGTCGTCTGCCCCGCCGGCACCGGGCCGACCACCACGCGGCAAGTACCCGCCGGAGTCCCATCACCCGTCCAGGTGCCCGACACCACCACTTTCGTGGCGACCGAGCTGCCGTTCATGAAGGTGACGACCACCGAGCACGCCGCCGCCGTGCACGCGCCCCAGTTCTGGCTGCGCTGCACGATGTCCACGGAGGTGTCCACAGCCGTGCTCAACTGGGTCGCCTGCTGGCTGAGATTGTGGTAGACGGCGGGCTCGCCGCCGGAGCCGTCGGTGACGTCGAGGGAGACGTCGTGCGCGGTGCCGAGGCCGCTGGGCAGGGTCACGTGGAGGATGCCGTGCGAGCCGGTGGCCGCGAGGTCGATCACGCCGTCGCCGACGCCGACCTGGAGCGCCTGCACGCCGTGGACGGTGGTGGTCGGCTGACCGGCCAGCGGGTCGTCCGTGGTGTTGTCGATCTTGTTGGCGAGCGCGTGGGCGAACGCGTTGGGCCGTAACGCCGCGCCGATGTCCAGGCCGACGACGACCGACTGCAGTTTCACCCAGCGACTGTCCTCGGCGGTGGCCTCGGTGCTGCCCGGGTCGCCGGACAGCGCGGACCAGAACTGGGCGGGGGCGTCGACGTAGAGCGTGCCGTCGACGACTTCGAGTTGCCCCTGCTTGCCACCCACGGCGATCGTCCCGCCCGCTTCACCCGTTGCGGTGACATTCACGTCGAGGGTGAGCTGCTTGGCGTCCGGATTGGTCAGGGTGCCCTGGTAGTGCACGACCCCGGCCTCGGCCAGATCGGTCAGCGACTGGCGAGCCGACTCCCCCGCCGAGAGCACCGGCACCGGAGCCCCCCGAGCCCGCCCAGCCACCGGATTCGAACAAGCGGCCACCCCAACAAGAAGGACAACGAGCGAAACCACCAGCCGCCCGGCCCGCCACCCTCCCCGACCGACCACCAGATCAGACGACAAAAGCTGACGGACCAAGACCCGCACCGAACTGATCACCCGATCCGGTGGGCTGTCCGAACGGGTGGGCCGCGACCAGAGCTGACGTACCGAGGCGCGCGCCGAACCGATCACCCCATCCAGCAGGCTGCGCGAACGGGTGAACCGGCGCCGGAATCCGCTCCGAGGCGCATGGCGGCGTAGCGGCAGCCCGCCGTCCGGATCGCTCGCCCGATTCATCCCACCCACTCCGTGGCCCCCGCGATGAAGGCACCACAAGTGTGCCTCAACCCGTTCCCAACATGGTTAACGCGTTGACCCGAGAACGGTCGTGGCCGTAACGAACCGGATTCGCCGTCCCACTCTGCGGACGTCCGCGCGGGATACGTTCCGACTGTCGAGACTCGTTCACTACTCTTGGCCGGGTGACGACGGTTGTTCAACGGTTGAGCTGCGGCCGACCGGTGTTCTCGGTCGAGTTCTTCCCGCCGAGAGACGCCGCCGAGGAGCTCGTACTGTGGCGGTCGGCCCGCCGGCTCGAACCGCTCGACCCGGCGTTCGTGTCCGTCACCTACGGCGCCGGCGGCTCCACCCGCGAGCGCACCGTCCGCACGACCGGCCGCGTGGCCCGCGAGACCACGCTGGTCCCCATGGCCCACCTCGCCGCGGTCGACCACTCGGTCGCCGAGCTGCGCAACGTCATCGGCTGGTACGCCGAGATCGGCGTCCGCAACATCCTCGTCGTCCGCGGCGACCCGCCCGGCGACCCCAACGGCGACTGGCAGGCCCGCCCCGACGGCCTCACCTACGCCGAGGAACTCGTCCGCCTGGTCCGCGAGCTCGGCGACTTCTGCGTGGGTGTCGCCGCCTTCCCCTACGGCCACCCGCGCTCCGCGGACCTGGACACCGACACCCACTACCTCGTCCGCAAGCTCCGCGCCGGCGCCGACTTCGCCATCGCACAGCTCTTCTTCGAGGCCGACGACTTCCTGCGCCTCCGCGACCGGGTCGCCGCCGCCGGCTGCGACACCGTCCTGCTGCCCGGCCTCATGCCCCTCACCACACCGCGCACCCTGGCCAAGACCATCGAGCTCTCCGGCTCGGCCGCACCCGCCTGGCTGCGCGACCGCCTTGAGCCGTTGGCGGGCGACCCGGCCGCGTTCCGCGCCGCCGGCATCGACGTCGCCACCGAACTCGGCCGCCGCCTCCTCGACGAGGGCGTCCCCGATCTGCACTTCTACACGTTCAACCGGGCACAGGCCACGACCGAGGTGGTCAGCCGCCTCGGCCTGGTGCCGATCCGCTCAGGCGGCTGACCCACCCAGCCGCCCGACCACGTGCCAGCCGCCCCGACCACGTCCCAGCCGCGCGGCAGCCGTCAGGCCGGCCTGGGCGCTCGACGCCTTGCCTGGTTCCACGCCATGTCCGCTCGGACGCCGCCACGATGACCTCGGGACGCACCACCGCGGCGTCGCGCGGACCGGCCTGGCCCAGATCATCCTGGCCCCGGTCATGGCCTGCCACCTGGCCCGGCCACGCCAGCCGGGCCTGCCCAACGTGACCATCCGGCTCGGCGCGACTGTCCGATGCGGCGCAACCGCGTGGATCAACGCAACCGTCCGCCCGACCGCCTGCCCGTCGCCCCGCCGGTGCATCGACCGACCCGCGCCGTCGCCCCGACCGCGTTTATTTAGGCGAACCCCGAAAACGCTGTTACGGTTGCGTTTCCTAACCCAGCCGCGTGACGCCCGATCGGTTAGACCCGAAAACTCAGGCCGGAAGCCGGGGAATCACGCCGCCGTTGCCGCGTACGTCCGTTCCTTCTTGAGGTTCCGCCGTCGCGCCCACAATGCCAGCAGCAGGATGAACGCCGAGACGATCGCCGTGCCGCCCGCCAGTGACCACGCCCAGAAACGCCAACCGCGGCTGTTGCCCAGAGCATACTGATCAGTCGCGGTGAACGACGTCACCCCACCCGGTTTCATGGTCCAGCTGACCGTGTCATTGTTGAGCGAACCGTCCGTATGGGTCACCGGGCCGGGGAAGTTGACCTTGAGTTGTACGTCCACCCCGGCCTTCGGCAACTGCGTCAGATCGACGGAGCCGGACATCGTGACGAGGTCGCCGGATCGGGAGAAGGCGATGTGGTAGGCGGCGTTCTGGCCGCTGATCGTGTTGGCCAGGGCGGTGGTCTCGGTGAACGTCAGGTCGTGGAATCGCACGTCGTGGCCGGTGTAGCCGTCGGCGTCGTACGGCCGGACAACAACTCGGCTGGCCATGGCTGTGGGAATGTCCGGTTGGGGGCCCTGTGGCTCGGCGGCGCTGGGTTGTGCCGCGATGAGGATGTCGCCGGCGACCAGGTCCGATGAGGACACGGCCAGCGCTGCGTGCACCCGCACGCAACCACTGGCCAGCAGGCCGACGGCCAGCAGTCCGGCGGTCATGGCCAGCACACGGGAACCGCTTCGATGCGGACGCACGCCGCCATCCTGCCAGCCTCGGGCTACGGAGCGGTGACATTCGGCGGCGGCCTGTCGTCGCGTCACGGTAGCGTGCTGCCCATGCCACCGACCTCCCGGATCCATGCGATCAGCGATCGTTTTCTCGACGACCACGTGCGCCTGAATCCGATCGGCGCCACCCTGATCGGCGTCGACGGCTATGACGACCAGCTGACGGACTACTCGCCGGACGCGTCGGCCGAGCGGGCCGAGTTGGCCGCGCGGGCGCTGCGGGACATCGACGCCGAGGTGCCCGTCGACGACTCGGACCGGGTCGCGCAGGCGGTGTTCCACGAGCGGACCCGGGCCGAGCTCGACGTGTACGAGGCGGGCCTGCTGGTGGGTGAGCTGAACGTGGTCGCCAGTCCGGTGCAGGACACCCGGATGGTGTTCGACCTGATGGCCACCGAGACGGCGGACGACTGGGCGACGATCGCGAAGCGGCTGGCTCGGGTGCCGGACGCCGTGGCGGGGATCCGGGCCGGTCTGGCCTACGCGGCCGACCATGGGCATGTCGCGGCGTTGCGGCAGGTGACGAAGACGGCCGAGCAGTGCGGGGTGTGGGCCGGTCAGTCCGGCGAGCCGTCGTTCTTCGCGTCGTTGATCGCCGGCGCCCGGGACGTGCCCGGCGTGTCCGACGCGCTGCGTACCGAACTGGAGGCGGGCGCGGTGGCGGCGGCGACCGCGTACGGGGACCTGGGCGCGTACCTGCGCACCGAG
>DATEPR010000353.1:0-5102 GCA_035273045.1 Pseudonocardiaceae bacterium
CTCGACTCCGACATCAAGGAGAACGACGCCGATCCCGGGCTGCGCGGCGTCACCGACCGGCTCTACGGCGGCGACCAGGACCACCGCATCCGGCAGGAGATCCTGACCGGCATCGGCGGCGTGCGCGCGGTGCGCCGGTACTGCGAGCTGACCGGCCACCCGAGTCCGGTGGTGTTCCACACCAACGAGGGGCACGCCGGTTTCCTTGGCCTGGAACGGATGCGCGAACTGACCTCGGTGGACGGCCTGGACTTCGACCAGGCACTGTCCGCGGTCCGCGCCGGCACGGTGTTCACCACGCACACGCCGGTCCCGGCCGGGATCGACCGCTACCCGGTGGAACTGGTGCGGCACTACTTCGGCACCGACCGGCTGCTGCCCGGCCTGCCCGTGGACCGGATCCTGGCCCTGGGCGCCGAGGACAACACCGGCATGTTCAACATGGCGTTCATGGGCCTGCGGCTGGCGCAGCGGGCCAACGGCGTGTCCCAGTTGCACGGCAGGGTGACCAGGAAGATGTTCGGCCGGCTGTGGCCCGGCTTCGACACGGCCGAGGTGCCGATCGGTTCGGTCACCAACGGCGTGCACGGCCCGACGTGGACGGCCCGCGAGCTGACCGGGGACGGGACGGCACGCGGCGGCACCGACGCCGACCTGTGGGAGTTGCGCTGCGGGCTGCGCGCCCGGCTGGTCGCCGAGGTACGCCGCCGGCTGCGCGCCGCCTGGCTGCAACGCGGCGCCTCGGCGTTGGAACTGGGCTGGGTCGACTCGGTGTTCGACCCGGACGTGTTGACCGTCGGGTTCGCCCGGCGGGTGCCCACGTACAAGCGGTTGACGCTGATGCTGCGGGACACCGACCGGCTGCGGGCGCTGCTGCTGGACCCGCGCCGGCCGGTGCAGGTGGTGGTGGCCGGCAAGTCGCACCCGGCGGACGAGGGCGGCAAGGCGCTGATCAGGCAGATCGTCCGGTTCGCCGACGATCCCGCGGTGCGCCACCGGATCGTGTTCCTGCCCGACTACGACATGTCGATGGCCAAGTACCTGTACTGGGGTTGTGACGTCTGGCTGAACAACCCCACCCGGCCGCTGGAGGCGTGCGGCACGTCCGGCATGAAGTCGGCGCTCAACGGCGGCCTCAATCTGTCCATTCGGGACGGTTGGTGGGACGAGTGCTACGACGGCAGCAACGGCTGGGCCATCCCGACCGCCGACGGCGTGACCGACGAGCAGCGCAGGGACGACCTGGAGGCGGCCGCCCTGTACGACCTGCTGGGCAACCAGGTGGCGCCGCTGTTCTACGACCGGGGCGTGAGCGGGGTGCCGGCCGGCTGGCTGGCGATGGTGCGGCACACGCTCGCCACGCTCGGCCCGGAGGTGCAGGCCAGCCGGATGGTGCGGGAGTACGTGGAGTCCTACTACGTGCCCGCGGCCGCCGCCGCGGCCCGGGTCGGCGGGGACGGGTTCACCGGGGCGCGGGAACTGGCGGCCTACCGCGCCCGGGTGGCCGACGCCTGGCCCCGAATGCGGGTCCTGGGTGGTGAGCTGACCGTCGACGGGCCGACTCCACCGGTGGTCGGCGCGACGATGTGGGTGCGGGCCAAGGTGGACCTCGCCGGGCTGCGGGCCTCCGATGTGGACGTCCAGGTGGTGGTGGGGAAGGTGGACGACGCCGACGAGTTGCGTGACGTGGTGACGGCGTCGATGCGCGCGGTGTCCGACGGGGAGTACGTGGCGGACCTGCGGCTGCCGCACGCCGGCCCGCTGGGGTACACGGTCCGGGTGCTGCCCAGGCACGAACTGCTGGCCAGTCCGGCCGAGTTGGGCCGGGTCGTGCTGGCGAACTGACCGTGCGCCGCGGCGCCGGCCCGGCCCGCTCCGGACCGTCCGCGGGATCGCCCGGTCGGGTGATGACCAACCGGTGCGGACCTGGTGGGCCGCCGGGGGACGGGACAGCGGCGGCAGACACAATGTGGTCGTGACGGAGACGCGGGGCGAGCACGGGACTGTCGATGTCAGTGATCTTGTGGTGCACATGGAGGGGGTCACCGTCCGGCGGGGCACGACGGAGCTGATCTCCGACGTCGACTGGTCGGTGGAACTGGACGAGCGGTGGGTCGTGCTCGGTCCCAACGGCGCCGGCAAGACCACGCTGCTCCGGATCGCCGCGGCCGAACTGCACCCCACCAGCGGCCGGGTGCACGTCCTCGGGGAGCGGATCGGCCGCACCGACGTCTTCGAACTGCGGCCCCGCATCGGCCTGAGCAGCGCGGCGCTGACCATGCGCGTGCCCGCCGACGAGAAGGTGTCCGACCTCGTGGTCAGCGCCGGCTACGCGGTGCTCGGCCGGTGGCGGGAGACCTACGAGTCGGTGGACACCGGGCGGGCCGCGGACCTGCTCACCGCGATGGGCGTCGGCCACCTCGCCGACCGCACCTTCGGCACCCTCTCCGAGGGCGAGCGCAAGCGCGTGCTGATCGCCAGGGCCATGATGACCGACCCGGAGATGCTGCTGCTCGACGAACCGGCCGCCGGACTCGACCTGGGCGGGCGCGAGGACCTGGTGGCCCGGCTGGCCGCGCTGGCCATGGACCCGGACGCGCCGGCCACGGTGCTGGTGACGCACCACGTCGAGGAGATCCCGCCCGGGTTCACGCACGCGCTGCTGCTGCGTGACGGCCGGGTGGTCGCCCAGGGGCTGCTCGACGACGTCGTCACCTCCGACAACCTGTCGGTGGCGTTCGGCCAGCGGCTGGCGCTGGATCGGGCCGGTGGTCGCTTCTTCGCCCGCAGGGCGTGACCGGCCGGCGGTAGCCTGCATCATTCGACGGAAGGGGACATCGGTGGGCGAGTTCGTCAACCTGGAGGTCGACGGCGCGATCGGCACGATCCGGCTGAACCGGCCGCCGGTCAACGCGCTGAACCGCCAGATGCAGGACGAGATCCTCGCGGCGGCGACCGAGGCGACGCAGCGCGCCGACGTCCGCGCGGTGATCGTCTACGGCGGACAGAAGGCGTTCGCGGGCGGCGCCGACATCAAGGAGATGGCGGACATGTCCTACGCCGACATGGCCGGCCGCGCCCGCCGGCTGTCCGCGTCGTTCAGCGCGGTCGCCGAGATCCCCAAGCCCACGGTCGCCGCCGTCACCGGGTACGCCCTCGGCGGCGGGCTGGAGCTGGCGATGTGCTGTGACCGGCGGATCGTCGGCGACAACGTCCGGTTGGGCCAGCCGGAGATCCAGCTCGGCATCATCCCCGGCGCCGGCGGCACGCAGCGGCTGGCGCGGCTGGTCGGGCCGGCCAAGGCGAAGGACATGGTGTACACCGGCCGGTACGTCGGCGCCGACGAGGCGCTGGCCATGGGCCTGGCCGACGAGATCACCGCCCCCGACGACGTCTACTCGGCCGCCCAGACCTGGGCCGGCCAGTTCGCCGAAGGCCCAGCGGTCGCCCTGGCCGCCGCGAAGGCGGCCGTCGACGGCGGCCTGGACGGCGACCTGGCCAACGGCCTGAAACTGGAAAGCCACCTGTTCGCCGCGCTGTTCGCCACCGACGACATGCGCGAGGGCATGCGTTCGTTCATCGAGAACGGTCCGGGCAAGGCCACCTTCACCGGGAAGTGATCACACGGCAATGAATGATCCGGTACCGAATCCACACGCTACCGCCGAACAGGTCCGCGCGGCCTGGTCGGACCCTAAGCTGGCCAACGTGCTGTACCACGACTGGGAGGCGGACAGTTACGACGAGAAGTGGTCGATCTCGTACGACGAACGGTGCATCGAGTACGCGGTCGGCCGGTTCCGGGCCGTGGCGGGGGACACCGACTGGCCGTACGGCAGGGCCATGGAGCTGGGCAGCGGGACCGGGTTCTTCCTGCTGAACCTGATGCAGGGCGGGGTGATCGAGAAGGGTTCGGTCACCGACCTGTCGCCGGGCATGGTGCAGGTCGCGCTGAACAACGCCGAACGGCTCGGCCTGCCGGTGGACGGGCGGGTGGCCGACGCGGAACGGATTCCCTACGAGGACGAGACGTTCGACCTGGTGGTCGGACATGCCGTGTTGCACCACATTCCGGACGTACCGGCGGCGCTGCGCGAGGTGCTGCGCGTGCTGAAGCCCGGTGGCCGGTTCGTGTTCGCCGGTGAGCCGACGAAGATCGGCGACCTCTACGCGCGGCGGCTGGGCCAGCTCACCTGGTTCCTCACCACCAATGTGACCCGCCTGCCGGTGCTGAACTCGTGGCGCCGGCCACAGGCCGAACTGGACTCGTCGTCCCGCG
Organism: Pseudonocardiaceae bacterium; assembly: GCA_035273045.1. Lineage (GTDB taxonomy): Bacteria > Actinomycetota > Actinomycetes > Mycobacteriales > Pseudonocardiaceae > DATEPR01. Next base: position 4,280 of record DATEPR010000353.1, read on the forward strand.
CCGCGGCCCTGGAGGCGGTCGTCGACCTGCACACGTTCGACCCCGGCCAGTTGGAGCGGATGGCCAGGGCGGCCGGTGCGCGGCAGGTGCGGGCCGTCACCGAGGAACTGTCCGCCGCCCTGTTCGGCTGGCCGGTGCGCACGTTCGAGGCCGCCGTGCAGCGGGACAAGCTCGGCTTCGGCTGGGCGATGTTCGCCTACCGGTCGTGGCTTCGACTGTCCTGGTTGGACGAACACGTGCTGGCCAAGGTGATGCCCAGGGAGCTGTTCTACAACGTGCTGGTCACCGGGACCAAACCGGCCAACTGATCCGTGGCCTACCGATTCACCCCGGCCGACGTCGCGTACCTGCGGTCGGCGGACGGCACCGCCGCGCTGGCGGTTCTGGCGGAACGCCCGCTGACCTCGCCGTTGGCCGACGTGACCGCCGCCAAAGCGGTGGCCGGGGACCGGTTCGCCGCCGTGCTGGAGACCGCCCTGCTGCGCCGGAGGGCCGAGCCCAAACTGGCCGGCGCCGACCGCTGGCTGCTGGACGACGCCGCGCTGCAACAGGCCACCCCGACACCCGTGGCCGCGCACCGGGCGGAGCGGCTGCGCGGCCGGGACGTGCACGACGTGACCTGCTCGATCGGCGCCGACCTGGTCGAACTGGCCGCCGTGGCCTGGCGCTGCGTCGGTTCGGACGTCGACGGCGTGCGGCTGGCGATGGCGCGGGCCAACTGCGCCACCCGGGACGTGGCGCCGGCGCTCGTGCAGGCCGACGCCCGGACGCCGGTGACCAGGAACACCGTGGTGTTCGCCGACCCGGCCCGGCGGGACGCCGG
>DATEPR010000354.1:0-8211 GCA_035273045.1 Pseudonocardiaceae bacterium
GCCTGCGCCATCGTGGGCCGGCGGGCCGGGTCGCGGCGCAACAGCCAGCCCAGCACCGGCCCGAGCGGACCGGCCCGCACCGGATCCGGCACGTCGCCGTCCGCGACCGCCTTGAGCAGCAGGATCGTGTTCTCCCCGAACCCGAACGGCGGCGCGCCCTCGACCGCCGCGTACAGGGTGGACCCGAGGGAGAACACGTCCGACGCGAACGTGGCGTCGCCGCCGGCCGCGACCTCCGGCGCCAGGTACGCGGGCGTGCCCGCGACGATGCCCGGACCGGTCACCGAGCCGTCGCCCATGGCCCGCGAGATGCCGAAGTCGGTGAGCCGGGCACCCGCGTCCTCGGTGAGCAACACGTTGTCCGGCTTGACATCCCGGTGCACGATGCCGGCGTCGTGGGCGGCGGCCAGCGCGGCTGCGATGTCCGCGCCGATCCGCGCGACCCTGGCCGGCTCCAGCGTCCGCCCGTCCGCCAGCACGGCGGCGAGGCTGCGTCCCGGCACGTAGTCCATCACCAGGCACGGTTGGCCGTGGTGCCGCACGACGTCGTGCACGGTGACGGCGTGCGGGTGGCGCAACCGGGCGGTGATCCTGGCCTCGCGCATCGCGCGCTCGTTGGCCTCCCGGGCGGCCGTGTCGCTCAGGCCGGTGCTCGTCAACAGCTGCTTGACGGCGACGGTGCGGTCCAACCGCTCGTCGTGGGCCCGCCAGACCTCGCCCATCGAACCACTGCCGAGCCGCTCGACAAGGCGATACCGTCCCGCGATCAGCGTGTCGCTCGGGCCGTTCACCGCCCACCTCCGGTAGTTCGATCCCCAGTCTAGAAGTTCCCCGATGGCGGCGTGGCAGTGCGTGGTTACGCTGTGGGTGCGCCGTCCGGAGAGGAGATCGCGATGACCAAGGCACTCGCTCCGGCCCCTTCCGGTCTCAAACCCGTGCTGGGGAACTACGGCCCACCGGTGCTCGGCTACGGCCCGGCGTACATCCGCGACCCGCTCAGCCTGTGGCGGGCCCGGTACGCCGAACTCGGGCCGGTGTCCTGGAACGGCGCCTTCGGCAGGCGGGTGGTGACGCTGCTCGGACCGGACGCCTGCGCGGTCGCGCTGGTGAACTCGGACAAGGCGTTCGCCAACGGTCCCGGCTGGCGCCCGTACATCGGCAAGTTCTTCGACCGCGGCCTGATGCTGCTGGACTTCGAGGAGCACAGGACCCACCGGCGCATCCTCCAGGAGGCGTTCACGGCCGACCGGCTGTCCCGGTACCTGGAGGCGCTGCACCCGGCCATCGCGGCCGGACTGGCGGCGTGGACGCCGTCGCCGGACTTCCGCGCGTACCCGGCGGTCAAGTCGCTGACGCTGGACCTGGCCACCGGCATCTTCATGGGCGGCCACGAGGGCACCGACGCCCGGCAGATGGAGGAGATCAACCAGGCGTTCATCGCGTGCGTGCAGGCCGCGACGTCGTTCGTGCGGCTGCCGGTGCCGGGTGGCCGTTGGCGGCGCGGCCTGGTCGGGCGGAAACGGCTGGAACGGTTCCTGGCCGAGTACCTGCCGGCGCGGCGGGCCGGTTCGGGTGACGACCTGTTCTCGGTGCTCTGTCGCATCGAGACCGACGACGGCGAGCGGTTCACCGACGAAGACGTCATCAACCACATGATCTTCCTGCTGATGGCCGCCCACGACACGTCCACCATCACCGTGTCCACCATGCTCGGCTACCTCGGCCAGCACCCAGAATGGCGGGAACGCTGCCGGGCCGAATCGGACGGCCTGGGCACGCGGACGCCGACGCTGGAACAGTTGAGCGAACTGCGCTCACTGGACCTGGTGATGCGCGAGTGCCAGCGCCTGGTGGCGCCGGTGCCCAGCCTGGCGCGGGCCACCGTGAAGGACACCGAGGTGCTCGGTCACTTCGTGCCGGCCGGCACGCAGGTGTCCGTCACGCCGCACTTCTCCCATCACCTGGAATCGGTGTGGCCGGACCCGGAGAGGTTCGACCCGGGCCGGTTCGCCCCGGACCGGCGCGAGGACAAGGTGCACCGGTACGCCTGGGAGCCGTTCGGCGGCGGAGCGCACAAGTGCATCGGCATGTTCTTCTCGATGGCCGAGGTCAAGTCGATCATGCACCACGTGCTGCTCACGTTCGACTGGCAGGTGGATCCGTCCTACCGGACGCCGTTGAACTTCACGTCGCTGCCGTTTCCGAACGACGGGCAGCCGATCGACCTGCGGCCGCTGGTGGGCGCGGCAAGTCGGACGGCCGTCGCGTAGCGGGTCGGTAGTACTTCGGCAATCGACCGGGAAGTTCACCGATGGGGGCGCGTTGACGGAGAACTCGGACCGCGAACGCAGCGGACTCGGTCCCGCATGGCTGTCCGCGATCGCGGCTCTCATCACGGCGATCGTTTCCCTGGTCGCCTTTCTGGCGTCCCGCAGCACACCCGACGCCGGTTCCGCGGCCACGTCCCCGAGCGCTTCCGCCGCCACATCCACGACCACGTCGCGGGCCGTGGTTCCGCCGCGGCCTTCCCGCACAGGGGGTCGGCTGCTGACTCACTATCGTGTCGACGTATCGTCCGGATACGGGATCAATTTCGGCAGTTCACCCGCGCGTCCGGTGCCCCAGAGCCAGCCGTCGGACCTCAACTATGATGCCGACCTGGCCTTCTTCTCGTTGCACGGCGACGGCCAGATCGCCGTGCTTTCGGCGGACAGTGCGAGCTTCTCCGACTGCAAGGACGACACCCGCTACACCGACCAACTGACACTGGACCCCGTCGGCGAGATCATCTGTTTCACCGGGCACGGCGTGGTCGCGGCAGCCAAGTTGTCGGGCCGGCACACCGATCCGACCGACGTCGTCACCTTCGACGTGCAGGTCTGGCAGGACACGCAGTCGTGAGCGGTCCGGGATCAGGACAGGAGGGCCGTCAGCCACGCCGGCTCGTGGCGTTCGACGTAGCCGGCCGCCTCGCTCCAGTACTGACCGTGTCCCTCGGCGTTCAGCCGCGCCCACGGCTGTGCACCCGTCTCCGCGGACCGGTGCAGCAGGTCGGCCATCGCCCTCGTGTGCGCCCCGGTCAACCCGGGCAGCGACCGCCGTTGCGTCTCGTCGGCGCCGTAACCGTCGACCAGCGCCCGGAACCGTGGCCCGTCCGCGGACGGCGAACCGTCCGGTCGCAACGGAACGAACCCGTGCGCCGCGTAGCCGAGATCCCACATCCGCGATCCCGGTCCCGCGCCGTCCCAGTCGATGAACACCCACCGGTCCTCGCCGAGCACCAGGTTCCACGGTGCCAGGTCGTGATGGCACACCAACTCGTCCCGGTCCGCGGGTAGCGCCACATGCCATGTCGCCCCGGCGGGTGGGCGGAACTCGGCGAGCGCGTCGTGCAGCTCGCGGATCAGCCGGCCGGCCCGGCGCAGTTCGTCGTCGGTGAACCGCCGCTCGTCGGCCAGTTCGCCCGGCACGTACTCCAGCACGTGGCGACCGGCCTCGTCGCGGCCGTAACTCCGTGGCGCGCCAGGGAATCCCACGTCCGCCAGGTACCGCAGCAGCGCGTCGACCGCGTCCGTGAACGGGCCGGCCGGTTTGCGCACCGTCGATCCGACGCGCACCACCCGGCCGGCCACGTTTCCTCCGGTCAGTTCTGTCTCCACCGGTTCATCATGCCGGGTCACCCACAGGCGGCCCCGTTCACCGCGAACCGGCTCGGTGACGTGTCGTTGGTGCTCCACGTGCCCTGGAAGCCGAACGACACGCTGGTACCCGGTGCCACCGTCGCGTTGTAGCTCTCGTTGACCGCCGTGACCCTGGTCCCGCTCTGGGTCACCACCGCGTTCCAGGCACTGGTCACCTGTTGGTCACCCGGGAAGTCGTAGGTGACCGTCCAACCGGCCAACGGGGTGGTGCCGGTGTTGGTGACCGTGACGTTCGCGATGAACCCGCCTGCCCACTCGTCCGACCGGGCGTAGGTGACCTGGCAGGTGGCTCCGGACGCCGGTGGCGGTGCCGTCGTGGTCGGTGGCGGTGGTGGCGGTGGAGCCGTCGTGGTCGGCGGTGGCGGTGCAGCGGTGGTCGGTGGCGGCGCGGCGGTCGTGCCGGTCAGGTCGCCGTACACGATGCCCCGGCCGTTGGTGCCCAGGTACACCCGGCCGTAGATCCGGGGATCGCCCGTGATCGCCTGGCCGATGTTGCCGTACTGGTGCTGGTCGTCGTTGATCCGGACCCAGGTCGCGCCCTCGTCGTCGGACCGGAACACGCCGGCCACGCCCGACACGGTGGCGATGGCGTACAGCGCCGGGTACGTCTGGCCGGGTGCCGCCTTGCCGAACCCGACGTTCAGCGACGAGTCCACTGTGGTCAGTTTGGTGAACGTCGCGCCGCCGTCCGTGGAGTGCCACAGGCCGGCGCCACCGGCCAGCCAGATGTCACCGGCGTGCCCGGCCACGGCCTTGATGAACACCTGGCCGGACGCCGGCAGGCCGGTCGCGCCGGTCGCGGTGAACGACGCGCCGCTGTTCGTGCTGACGTAGAACTTCCCAGCGGAGAACCCGTAGAACGTCTTCGGGTTGAGCCGGTCGGACGCCAGCGCGGCACCCTGCGGAATGCCCGTCGACGCCGTCCACGAGCCGCCGAAACTGGTCGAGAAGTACACGCCGGTGCCGGCCGGCGCCCACACGGTCGCGCTGCCGTCGGCCGCGATCACCGCCGTGCCGCCGCCGGTGACGCCCGGCGGTTCCTGGCCCTGGAACCAGTTCGTGCCGCCGTCGGTGGAGAACCCGATCCGGTTGACGTTCGGGCTCGCCGACTTGTCGATCTCACCGGTCCGCACCATGTCGCTCGGGGTGAGCTCGGCGTAGTCCAGGCTGTCGCCGCTGGTCAGGTTCGGCGAGTTGAACATGGCGGACGGCACCGTGTTGACGTCGGTGTGCACGAAACCGTCCAGATCGGACAGCGCGGACACCAGTGGCGCCCCGACCGGCGGGCTGATCAGGGCGTTGACCGCCGTCTCCTCCATGCCCTTCACGAACGGCTTGATGGTGATCTTGCCGCCCGCGTCCCAGTCGGTGAGGTCGGTCGTGCCGTACAGCGTGGCGCCGGTGCCGTAGAACATCCGGTTGGCGTTGAACGGGTCGATGGCCAGCGCCTCGGTCATCCAGCCCAGTTTCGGGCTGGGCACCGGTGGCACCGCGGCGGTGTTGAACGTCAGCCACGGTTCGGACGTGATGTCCTGCGTGTAGCTCAGGTCCCGGTTGGGATAGCTGGTGAAGGTCCACAGCTGCTTCCAGGTCGCGCCGCCGTCCGTGCTGCGGAAGATGAACGTGTCCGGCCACCACGAGCTGTACCCGGTGACCATCACGGTGCCGGGGTGCTCCGGGTCCAGCGCGAGTCCGCTGTAGCCGTAGTAGTCGTTGCTGGTGTCCGTCGACGGGTGCGGGCTGATCCTGGTCCACGTCCCGGTCCCGATGGCGTACTTCCACACGTCACCCGACGAGCCGTCGTACGGGCCGCCCTTGTCGCTGGTGGCGATGTACAGGTCGTCGTTGACCGGGTCGATCACGCCCTTGTGGGCCAGGAAACCCGTTGGCTGGCCGGCGATCCGCTGCCAGGTGGCACCGCCGTCGGTGCTGCGGTACACGGTGTTCTGCAGGTCGGCGACACCGACGTAGATGCCCTTCGTCGGGCTGCCGGCGGTGCCGGTGCCCTGGTCGAACGCCACCCACGTGACGCCCTGGTTGTCACTGGCGTAGCCGGAGGTGTCGGTGGGGTCCTGGACGTAGTCGCCGACGTTCGGGAAGTTCGCCACCTGCGACCACGTCACGCCGCCGTCGGTGCTGCGCCACAGGCCGTGCCCGCTGGGCGCGCCGAGGTAGAGGATGTTGTCGTCGTTCGGGTCGATCGCCAGCCGCTCGCCCATGCCGCGGCCGGGCATGTTGCCGCCGAGCTTGAACGGGAGCTTGCTGACCTGCCACGTGTCGCCCTCGTCGGACGACCGCAGGATCGCGCCGTCGTTCGGGTCGAAACTGTTCGTGTACATGCCGACGGCCGCGAACAGCTTGTTCGGGTGCACCGGGTCGGACGCGAGGCTCACCACGCCGTTGTAGCCCCAGTTGCTCTCGCCGACCCAGTCCAGCAGCGGCGTCCAACTGCTGGTCGCCTGGTTCCACCGGTACGCGCCGCCGATGTCGGTGCGCGCGTAGATCAGGTTGGGTTGCGTCTGGTTGAAGATGATGCCCGGAACGAAGCCGCCGCCGCCGATCGCGACGTTCTGCCAGGTGTAGGTGCCCGCCACGGTCGCCGCGCCGGCGGGGGAGGCGGCCCCGCCGACCACCGCGACCGCCGCGGCGACACCGACCGACGCGACCACCGCGAGGGCGCCGCTGAGTCTCTTCCGCATGTGCCGCTCCTAGGTGAAGCGCTTCGATTGCGGACGAGACGGTAAGTGGCGCGGTGGATGCTGTCGACCAGCGATGACGCGGTCGATTTCGCGAAATGGCGGAACCGCTGGCCTGCCGCCCGGCGCCGGCCGGCGACCGTGAAAACGTCGTGAAAACGCGGCGAAACGCCCTCAGATCACGCCGTCCCACAGCGTGCGCTCGTCCGGCCTGGGGTCGTCGACCACCCGCGACTCCGGGTCGTCGAACGTCATCACCGCGCGGCGCGCCGGGTCGTACGCCGGCCAGCCCGGGTCGCCGCCGTTCGCGAACGCCACCCACCGGGCGTGCATGTCGTCGGCCAGCTCCTGCGGCGGGCGCGGGCCGGCCAGGTCGGCGGTGCCCGGCTTGTCCAGCGTGTCGAACACGAACCCGAGCTCCAGCGCGTGGCACGCGCCGAGCTCCAGAACCGGTGTGCCCCAGGCGAATTCGTACATGTACGTGGGCGTCGGCGCTGCCGCGCGGGCCTCGGCGAGCCGGACCGCCGGCAGCCGGAAGTAGCTGTCGGTGATCACCGCGGCCAGCACGTCACCGGGGGTGGCACCGGGCCGGTTGCGCGAGTACAGCTCCACCGTCCCGGCCGGCCAGCCACGCGCCGCGCCCACTCCGCGCAGCATCTCGTCCGTCGCGGCCGCGGCGATGCCCGGCGGCACCACGAAGAACCGGTACTCCTCGGTGGTCGTGCCCACCAGCATCGGCACGTCGTGCCCGACACCGGCGGCGATGGCGTCCACCGGCCGCTCGGTGACCAGTTCACCGTCGACCACCGGCATGAACGCCATGCCGGACGCCACCACGCTGGCGCCCCACCGATTCGGGTCCGGCCGCGTGGCCACGTCCAGCGCCACCGCCCGCTGCGCATCGATCAGCCTGGTCACGTCGACCTCGCCGAGTGCCGCGGCCGTGGGCGCCACACCGAGCCGGCCGGCCAGTTCGGTCACCACCAACCGGGCGTCGTCCGGGGCCAGCACGGAATGGCCGGCGCCGCTCTGCGCGATGCCCTTGTGGAACAGGCCACTGCCGGCGGCCACGGCCACCAGCGTGGTGACGCTCATCCCGCCGGCCGACTCGCCGAACACGGTGACGTTGCCCGGATCGCCGCCGAACGCGGCGATGTTCTCCTGCACCCACGCCAGCGCCGCCAACTGGTCGTGCAGGCCGAGATTGCCCGGAGTGTCCGGCAGCAGGCCGAAACCGGCGACGCCGAGCCGGTAGTTGAAGCTCACCATGACCACGCCGTCCCTGGCGAACGCGGCGCCGTCGTAGGTGGGCACGGCACCGCCGCCGTTGCGGAAGGCGCCGCCGTAGATCCACACCATCACCGGCAGCCCGGAACCGCCAGGGTCGGGCGTCCACACGTTCACGTTGAGGAACTCGTCGCCGGGGATGACCGGGTCGGTGAGCAGCGCGTCGAACGGCGGCGGGTAGCCCGGCTTGGGCGGTGTCGCGCCGAACGCGACGGCGTCCCGCACGCCGTCCCAGCCCGCCGGTGCGGACGGTGGCTGGAACAGCGCGGGTCCGATCGGTGCGCCGGCGTACGGAATGCCCAGAAACGCCGTGACCCCACCGGTTCGCACGCCCCGCACCTTGCCGCTGACCGTCGCGACGATCTCGCCGGTGCCGTTCGTCATGCCGCCTCCTCGCCGCAGCGGACCACTCGCCGGCCCAGGCTAGTCGCGCCGGCCGGCGAGGTCGATCAGCGCAGCCACTCCCCTCCTTACGGCGGGTAGTTCATCGCTCACGGATGGCTGACACTTTTCCGGTAGGCCCCGCC
>DATEPR010000355.1:0-3112 GCA_035273045.1 Pseudonocardiaceae bacterium
CTCATCACGCCTCCTTCGTCCGTGCCGTCGTTCGTGCCGCGCGCCTGCCGTCGCGCCGGTTCCTGTGGTGCCTGTGCTTGCCGCCGCCGTACAGCACGGCGGCGCTGTTCACCAGTCCCAGATGGGAGAACGCCTGCGGGAAGTTGCCCAGGAACCGCCCGGACTCCGGGTCGTACTCCTCGGCGAGCAGGCCCACGTCGTTGCACAGCCCGGCGAGCCGGGCGAACATCGCGTCCGCCTCGTCCCGCCGGCCGGCCAGCGTCAGCGCGTCCACGTACCAGAACGAGCACACCAGGAACGAGCCCTCGCGCCCGTGCAGTCCGTCCACTTCGGACGTACCGGGGCCGGTGCTGTACCGGTCGACCAGGTCGCCGTGCTTGAGTTCCTTGCCGATCGCGTCGATGGTGGACAGCATCCGCTCGTCGGTGCCGGGCAGGAAGCCGACGGCCGGGATGAGCAGCGTCGCCGCGTCCAGTTCGTCGCCGCCGTAGTACTGGGTGAACGCGCCACGCTTGGCGTTGTACCCGTGCTCCAGGACCTCCTCGTGCAGCTTGGCCCGCAGTTCCCGCCAGCGCTCCACCGGTCCGGGCAGCCCGTCCTCCTCGACCGCCCGCACGGCACGGTCGAACGCCACCCACAACATCACCCTGCTGTGCGTGAAGTGCCGGCCCTGGCCGCGTACCTCCCACAGCCCGTTGTCCGGCTCCTGCCAGATCTTCTCCAGGTGGGTCATCAGGCCGCGCTGCATCGCCCACGAGTCCGGCCGCTCCTTGATGCCGCGCTCCCTGGCCAGGTGCAGCGCGTCCATCACCTCGCCGTACACGTCGAGCTGCAACTGCCGGTAGGCCGCGTTGCCCACCCGGACCGGCCGCGCGCCCTGGTAGCCGGGCAGCCAGTCCGCCTCCCACTCCACCAGATGCCGTTCGCCGTCGATGCCGTACATGATCTGCACGTCCGCCGGGTCGCCGGCCACCGCCCGCACCAGCCAGGTCCGCCACTGCTCGGCCTCGGACCAGCAGCCGAAGTTGTCGAACGCCAGCAGGGTCAGCGTCGCGTCCCGCAGCCAGCAGTAGCGGTAGTCCCAGTTCCGTTCCCCGCCAGGGCTTTCCGGCAGCGACGTGGTGGGCGCGGCGACGATGCCGCCGGTCGGCGCGTACGTCAGCGCCTTGAGCGTGAGCAGGGACCGCCGCACCACGTCCACGTGCGGGCCGGCGTAGTCGATCTGCTGCGCCCAGGTGTGCCACAGCTCCTCCGTGCGGCGCAGGTCCTGGACCGTCTCCTGGGGCAGGGGCTGCTCGTCCGGATCGGGCAGGTACTCCAGCACCCACGCCATCCGGGAGCCGGCGCCGATGGTGAACCGCGCCTCATGCGCCCGCTGGTGCGGCACCCGCAGCGGCAGCAGGTCCCCGCGCAGCGTGACCGCCCTCGGGCCGGCCAGCGCGAGCAGATATTCCTTGCCGTGCTTGCGCATCCGCCGCACCCACGGCACCGAGTCGGCGTACGCGAAGCGCACCACCCAGCGCAGCACGATCTCCACGTTGCCGGACACGCCCTCCAGGATGCGCACCACCCTGGGCTGGTCATGCTTGCCGCCGTCGCGCGACTGCGGTGTCATGAAGTCGGTCAGCCGGACCACGCCGTCGCCGGTGGTGAACTCGGTCTCCAGGATCAGCGAGTCGTCCCGGTAGCGCCGGGTCGTCGACGTGACCGGCGCGGTGGGCGCGATCCGCCAGTGGCCGTGGTCCTCGTCGCCGAGCAGCCGCCCGAAACAGGACGAAGAGTCGAAGCGGGGCAGGCAGAGCCAGTCGATGGAGCCGTCGACGCCGACCAGGGCGGCGGTCCGCAGGTCGGACAGCAGGGCGTAGTCCTCGATCCGGCCGGGACCGACCGACCGGCCGTCGTCCGCCTTCGCCGTCCGTGATTCAGCGGTGGTCACCGATCGAGGCTAGCCTGCCGGGGCAACGAGCAGGGTGGTCGGCCCGACCAGGGCCGACCACCCCGTTATCTCGGTGCTAGCTCGCCGTGACGGCGGTGTCGTCGACCACGAACGAGGTTTGCAGGGATGTGTCCTCGGTGCCGGTGAACGTCAGGGTGACGGTCTGGCCGGCGAAGCTGGACACGTTGAAGGTGTGCTGCACGTAACCGGTGGCGTGGTTGAGGTTGGAGAACGTGCCCAACGTCGTCGCGCCCAGTTTCACGGTCAGCTTGTCGAACTGCGTCGTCGTCGTGGTTTCCGCGGTGTCGACGTGCAGGAAGAACGACAGCGTCGCGCTGCACCCGGCCGGGATGGTGACCGACTGGGACAGCGTGTCGGTGTGCGTCGTGCCGTAGCCGTCCAGGTAGGCGTCCCAGGTGCCGGTGTGCGCCGGTTCACCGATGGAGCCGTTCTGGCCGATCACGGCCGGCGTCGCCGTCCACACGGTGGCACCGGACTCGAAGCCGGGGTTGCCCAGCTTCTGGCCGGCCGACGGGCAACCCGCGCCCACGGCGTTGATCGTCCAGGTGAACGTCGCCGACGAGGTCGCCGCCGTGGCGTCCCTCGCCGTCGCGGTCACCGTGAACGCCCCGGCGGTGGTGGGCGTGCCGGAGATCAGGCCGGAACTGCTGATCGTCAGGCCGGTGGGCAGGCCGGTGGCCGTCCACGTCACCGGGGCGGTGCCGCCGGTCGAGGTGAGCTGCAGGCTCGCCGCCGTGCCCACGGTGCCGGTCTGGGCGCCGGGGTTGTTCGCGGTCAGCGTGGTGCCCGCCGCGCCCGCGGTGAAGGCCGCGGTGCCGTTCGGCGTGCCGAGGCCGGTCGGGCCGTCCCAGCCCACGCCGGCGTTGCACTCGACGGCGACCGAGCAGGCGCCGTTGCTGCCGCTGGTCACGTCGAACAGGCTGCCGGTGTGCGAGTACGGGTACGCGGCCGGCGTGTCGGTCGCGCCCGGCGTGCCGGCCAGCGCGTACACCGACGCGATGATCGGCGACGACACGCTCGTGCCGCCGTAGACCTGCCAGCCGGTGGCGCCGAACGTCTGGAACACCGCGACGCCCGTGTTCGGGTCCGCCACGGCCGACACGTCGGCGTTGGCCCGGCGGGTGCAACCGGTGTTCACGTTCGCCTGGAACGACG
>DATEPR010000356.1:0-2951 GCA_035273045.1 Pseudonocardiaceae bacterium
TGATCAGCGCCTACCGCTCGCCCGGCGGCGCCGGCATCCGGCTGGACGGCGGCACCACGTTCGCCGGCACCGAGATCAGCGCGCACTTCGACTCCATGCTGGTCAAGCTGACCTGCCGGGGCCGGGACTGGCCGACCGCGGTGTCGCGGGCCAGGCGTGCCGTGGCCGAGTTCCGCATCCGCGGCCTGTCCAGCAACATCCCGTTCCTCCAGGCGGTGCTGGACGACCCGGACTTCCGCGCCGGCCGGGTGACGACGTCGTTCATCGAGCAGCGCCCGCACCTGCTCACCGCGCGCCACTCCGCCGACCGCGGCACCCGCCTGCTCACCTATCTCGCCGACGTCACCGTCAACCTGCCCAACGGTCCCCGGCCCGCCCTGCCCGACCCGGTGACGAAGCTGCCCGCCGTCGACCTGTCCACCACGCCACCGGCCGGATCGCGCCAGCGGCTGATGACCGACGGCCCGGAGGCGTTCGCCCGGTGGCTGCGCACGTCGCGCACCATCGGCGTCACCGACACCACGTTCCGGGACGCCCACCAGTCGTTGCTGGCCACCCGGGTGCGCACCAAGGACCTGCTCGCGGTGGCACCGCACGTGGCGCGGACGGCGTCGCAACTGCTGTCCCTGGAGTGCTGGGGCGGCGCCACCTACGACGTCGCCCTGCGGTTCCTGGCCGAGGACCCGTGGGAGCGGCTGGCCGCGCTGCGCGAGGCCGTGCCCAACATCTGCCTCCAGATGCTGCTACGCGGCCGCAACACCGTCGGCTACACGCCCTACCCGACCGAGGTCACCGACGCCTTCGTCCGCGAGGCCGCCGCGACCGGCATCGACATCTTCCGGATCTTCGACGCGCTCAACGACGTCGAGCAGATGCGCCCGGCCATCGACGCGGTCCGGTCCACCTCGGCGATCGCCGAGGTGGCCCTGTGCTACACGGCCGACCTGGCCGACCCGGCGGAACGGCTGTACACCCTGGACTACTACCTGAAGCTGGCCGAGCAGATCGTCGCCGCGGGCGCGCACGTGCTCGCGGTGAAGGACATGGCGGGCCTGCTCCGCGCACCGGCGGCGGCCCGGCTGGTGACCGCGCTGCGCGCCGAGTTCGACCTGCCGGTGCACATCCACACCCACGACACTGCCGGCGGCCAACTGGCCACCTACCTGGCGGCGATCGGCGCCGGCGCGGACGCCGTGGACGGTGCCGTGGCGTCCATGTCCGGCACCACGTCCCAGCCGTCGTTGTCCGCCCTCGTCGCCGCCACCGACCACAGCGACCGGCCCAGCGGCCTGGACCTGCAGGCGGTGTCCGACCTGGAGCCGTACTGGGAACTGGTCCGCAGGGTGTACGCGCCGTTCGAGGCCGGCCTACCGTCGCCCACCGGCCGGGTGTACCACCACGAGATCCCCGGCGGCCAACTGTCCAACCTGCGCACCCAGGCCGTCGCACTGGGACTCGGCGACCGGTTCGAGGCCATCGAGAACGCCTACGCCGCCGCCGACCGGATGCTGGGCCACCTGGTGAAGGTGACGCCGTCGTCCAAGGTGGTCGGTGACCTCGCCCTGCACCTGGTGGGCGCCGGCGTGGATCCGAAGGAGTTCGAGGCCGACCCTGGCCGGTTCGACGTGCCCGGCTCGGTCATCGGGTTCCTGCACGGCGAGCTCGGCGACCCGCCCGGCGGCTGGCCGGAACCGTTCCGGTCCAAGGCGTTGCGCGGCCGGCCCGCCGCCGAACCGGTGGCCGAACTGTCCGAGCAGGACCGCAAGGAACTGGCCGACGACCCCCGCGCCGCCCTGAACCGCCTGCTGTTCCCCGGCCCGGCGAAGGAGTTCGCCGCGCACCGCGAGCAGTTCGGCGACACCAGCGTCCTGGACAGCAGGGACTTCTTCTACGGCCTGCGGCCCGGTGAGGAGTACACCGTCGACCTGGAGCCGGGCGTGCGGCTGCTGATCGAACTGGAGGCCGTCGGCGAGGCCGACGAGCGCGGGATGCGGACCGTGATGACCACGCTGAACGGCCAGTTGCGGCCGATCCAGGTGCGCGACCGGTCCGTCGCCTCCGACCTGCCGGCCGCCGAGAAGGCCGACCGGGGCGACCCCAACCAGATCGCGGCACCGTTCGCCGGCGTGGTGACGCTGGCAGTCGGGGAAGGCGATGCGGTGACCGCGGGCGGCACGGTCGCGACGATCGAGGCGATGAAGATGGAGGCCTCGATCACCGCGCCGAAGGCCGGCACGGTCCGCCGGCTGGCCATCGGATCGGTGCAACAGGTCGAGGGCGGCGACTTGCTGGTGGTGTTGGAATAGCGATTTACCGGAATCTGGCGGCGCGAGGCAATACGCTGGCGGCCATGGGGAGAGTGACGCTGGAGTTGAGTGACGGCACGCTGCGCAAGGCAGCCGCGCTGGCCGAACGGAAAGGCGTGCCGCTGAACGAGTTCCTGGCCCACCAGCTCGACGAGCTGGTGGCCGCCAACGACCGCTACGAGCGGGCGCGGGAATCGGTCGCGAACCTGTTTCCGGAAGCGGGCCAGGACGGTCCGGCGGACCAGTTCTTCGCCCGATGGCGAAATGGCCGGAGCTGACCGCTATCCGGTGGCTGAGTCGGCATCCCGGCTGGCGCGGGCGAGTTCGACGGCGGCCAGCAGTTGGTCGAAGCCTTCGTCCGTGACGTCGAGTTCCAGGCCGATCGCGCCGCTGTCGCTCTCCTGGAAGGTGAACGACACCTCGTTGCCGTGCCACTGATGGCTGATCGCGCAGGTGTCGCCGATCTTGGCCCAGATGCTTGCTGCCATACTGTCCGGGTGGGTCATTTTCAGTCCTTTCGTCATCCTGTCGTGGCCAGGTTACCGAAACCCCTAAGTTAGGGAAGTAGTGGACCATGACCTGATCGGGTGATATGTGTGGGCAAGGCACGACAGACCGTGGAACGCAGGCAACTCGGCCTGGCAC
>DATEPR010000357.1:0-3383 GCA_035273045.1 Pseudonocardiaceae bacterium
GGAAGCCGGCCTGGTCAGCGACCACGCCGCGGGCACCCGCCGGGTCTACCGGCTCAACCCGGCGGGGCTGTCCGCGCTGCGTGATCAGCTGGACACCTTCTGGAACCGTGCCCTGACGGGTTTCCAGGACCTCGCCGCGGCACCGACCGACGACGAACGTCCACCCGAGGAGAGATCATGACCGAGACGGAAACCGTGGTGGTTCGCCGGCACGTCGTTGTCGACGCGCCGATCGAACAGGCCTTCGCGGTGTTCACCGCACGGTTCGGCGACTTCAAACCGCCCGAACACAACCTGCTGCGCGCCGCCATCGCCGAAACCGTGTTCGAGCCCAGGGTCGGCGGCCACATCTACGACCGCGGCGTCGACGGAAGCGAATGCCGCTGGGCGCGGGTACTGGCCTACGAGCCGCCCGACCGGGTCGTGTTCAGCTGGGACATCAGCCCGCAGTGGCAGGTCGAGACCGACCCCGGCAACGCCAGCGAGGTCGAGGTCCGCTTCGTCGCCGAGGCGCCGCACCGTACCCGGGTCGAGCTGGAGCACCGCAACCTCGACCGGCACGGCCCCGGCTGGCAGTCCGTCCGCGACGGCGTCGCCCACGACGAGGGCTGGCCGCTCTACCTGAGCCGGTACGCCGCGCTGTTCACCCAGGACGGTGCCATGCCGGCCACCGCCGCGTCACCGGCTGACGGGCAGCCCGGCCACCGGACCGATCACGATGATCGCCGGTGGCCGGATGCCCTCGGTCGCCACGTCGTCCGCCACTTTGTCCAAAGTGGACCTGATGGCGCGCTGGGTGCGCATCGTGCCGTCGGCGACGACGGCTGCCGGCGTGTCCGGCGGCCGCCCACCGGCCAGCAGGGCGTCGGCGAAGACCCGGATGCGCTCGACCGCCATCAGCAGCACCAACGTGCCGCGCAGCCTGGCCAGTGCCGGCCAGTCCACCAGCGAGCGGGGATCGTCCGGCGGGACGTGGCCGGACACCACGACGACCTCGTGCGCCACGCCCCGATGCGTCACCGGCACGCCGGCCACCGCCGGCACGGCGAACGCGCTGGTCACGCCGGGCACCATGGTGACCGGCACGCCGGCGTCCGCGCACGCGAGCACTTCCTCGAACCCCCGGCCGAACACGTACGGGTCGCCGCCCTTGAGCCGCACCACGAACCGGCCGGCCTTCGCGTGCTCGACGAGCGTGTTGTTGATCACGTCCTGGCTGGCGGCGCGGCCGTAGGGGATCTTGGCGGCGTCCACGACGGTGACGTGCGGCGGGAGTTCGTCCAGTAGTTCGCGCGGCGCCAATCGGTCGACGACCACGACGTCCGCCCTGGCCAGCAACCGCCGGCCGCGCACCGTGATCAACTCGGGATCGCCCGGTCCCCCACCGACCAGTGCGACACCGGCCTGTCTCCGGGCCTGGTCGGCCACCCTGCCCTCACGCAGCGAGTCGAGCAGCCCGTCCCGCACGGCGGCCGACCGCCTCGGCTGCCCGCCGGCCAGCACCCCGACCAGCAGGCCGTCGTGTTCGCCCACGGCCGGCGTGACGGCGCTGCCCAGCGCACCGGCGTCGGCGCGGACGCAGAACACCCTGCTCCGCTCGGCTTCCGCGGCGACCTGTTCGTTCACCGCCGGGTCACTGGCGCACGTCACGGCGTACCAGGCGCCGGCCAGGTCGCCGTCCGCGTAGGCTCGCGCCAGCCAGGTGATCTCGCCGTCGTCGGCCATCGCCTGCACGGCCGGTGTGACGTGCGGCGAGATCACCTCGACCCGCGCGCCAGCCGCCACCAGCCGGGGCAGCCGCCGCTGCGCGACCGTGCCGCCGCCGACCACGACGACCCGCCGACCGGTCAGGTTCAGGCCGGCCAGGTAGTGCGTGTCAGTGGGCATGTGCGTGTCCCGTTGGGTCGTGCGGGTGGTGGTGCGGGGTCTGCGGTGCGCCGTGTTTGTCCTCGAAGCCGGGCAGCAGGACGCGGTAGGCGCAGGTGTCGCAGTTCATCCGGATGTCGCCGTGCAGGGCTTCGTGGTAGCGCTCGACGACCAGGTCGGCCAGACCGTCGCAGTCGCCGATGTGGCCGGCGACGGTGACGGTCATGTCCGGGTAGTCGAACGCCGTCGCCTGGGTGACCACCCGTTGTGGTAGCACACCGTCGAACAGGAAGTACGGTGCCACCACGACCCGCCGCGCGCCCAGCAGCCGCGCCCGCGTCAGCCCTTCGGTGACGTCCGGCCGGGTGAGGGAGACGAATGCCGTCTCCACGAACGAGAATCCCCGGGTCTCCTGCAACAGCCGAGCCACCTTGCAGACCTCGGCGTTGGCGTCCGGATCGGTCGACCCCCTGCCGACGAGCAACACGGCGCATGTCGACCACTCAGTGGCCGGAACGACCGCGGCGATCCGCTCGGCCAGCAGGGCGAGGACGGTCGGGTGCGGACCGAGCGGGCGGCCGAAGCGGTAGGAGGTGCCGGGGTGGCGGAGCGTCTCGCGGGTCAGGGCCGCCGGGATGTCGCCCTTGGCGTGACCGGCGGCGACCAGGACGAGTGGTACGGCGGCCAGATGGGAGTGGCCCTGGCCGGCCAGTTCGCGCCAGGCGTCGGTGACGGCGGGTGCGGACAGTTCGATGAACCCGCCGGCGACGGGGACGCCGTCAGCGGCGAGACGGCCGCGCATCCGGGCGACGAAGCCAAGGAACTCGTCGACGCCCCGTTGGTCCACGGTGCCGTGCCCGACGATCAGCAGCGGTGTGGGCTCAGGCATCGGTGGGCTCCGGGTCGGCGTAGAGCAGGGCGTTCACGGTGGCGACGGCTACGGCGGCGCCGCCGCGTTCGGTGGTCGAGCTGACCGCCGGGA
Organism: Pseudonocardiaceae bacterium; assembly: GCA_035273045.1. Lineage (GTDB taxonomy): Bacteria > Actinomycetota > Actinomycetes > Mycobacteriales > Pseudonocardiaceae > DATEPR01. The sequence goes on from DATEPR010000357.1 coordinate 2,849, forward strand.
GTCCGGAGGCGCGCAGCGCCGCCTTGGCGGCCACCGAGCCGACGAAGCCGACCGGCATCCCGACGACCAGCGCCGGCCGGACCAGGCCGAGGCCGGCCAGCCGGACCAGCTCGGCCAACGCGGTCGGCGCGTTCCCGATCACCCACACGGCGCCGAACGGCCACTGCCGAGCAGCGGCCCGAATGCCAGTAGCCGCCCGAGTAAACCGCCCAACGACCAACTCATCCCCAGCCGCATCACCGGCACCCGCGCATATCGACCCCGCAACGGCCAACTCGCCCTCGCCAACCGCGCCACCAAGCAGATCCCGCCCCCCGGCGTCCCCACCCGCGCGTGTCGACCCCGCAACGGCCAACTCACCACCCGCCAGACCACCTGCACCAGCGCGTGCCGACCCGCCATCGGCCGACTCGGCACCCACCAGACCAACACCGCCAACCCCGACGCGCCCGCTCACCCCCGCGCGTGTCGACCGCTCAGCGGCCAACTCGCCCTCGACAACCGCGCCACCAAGCAGATCCCGCCCCCCGGCGTC
>DATEPR010000358.1:0-11800 GCA_035273045.1 Pseudonocardiaceae bacterium
TGGTGCACAGCAGGTACGCCGCCGCGCAAATCGGTACCGGCCTGCTGGTCTCGTAGGCTAGAAAGATCACATGCTGCGAGGGGAGCTGGTCGGGTTGCGTGCCCGGCTGCCAGCGGACGTGCCGGTCCTGGAGGCCGAACTGCAGGACGACGTGGTCACCATGACCCGGTCGTACGGCAGGCCATGGTGGCCGGTGTCCCCGGGAACCGAGGCGTCCCGCTACCGGATCACCGAACCCGACGACAAGCGGGCGCCGTTCTCCGTGGTGGAACTGGCCACCGACACGCTGGCCGGCATCGCGGTGCTGAACGACATCGACACGCACCACCGGTCGGCGCACGTCGGCGTGCTGCTCCGGCCGGCGTTCCGCGGCAAGGGACTGGGCACCGACGTGGTGCGGGTGCTGTGCCACTACGGCTTCACCGTGCTGGGCCTGCACCGCCTGGCGATGGACACGCTGGCCGACAACCACGCCATGATCGCCGCCGCCGAACGCGCCGGTTTCCGGCGCGAAGGCGTGCTGCGGGACGACTCGTGGACGCTCGGCTCGTTCGTCGACCGGGTCGAGTTCGCCCGCTTGGCGGGTGACCCGTGAGCGAGCTTGCGAGCGAACCAATCGGCACAGCGCGTTCGCGAATGCGCCCGCCGAGCGCCAGCGAGGAGGGGGCGTGAGCGGCGGCCTGCACGGCAGCCTGGTGCGGCTGCGCGCCCGGCACGAGGCGGACGTGCCGATCCTGGACGCCGAGTTGCACGACGACGTGGCGGGCGACGCCAGGGGCAGCCGCCGGCCGTGGCGGCCGATGTCCCCGGGCGCCCAGGCGTCGATGAGCCGGATCACCGAGCCGTCCGACCGGGCGGCGCCGTTCTCCGTGGTGACGCTGGCGGACGACGAACTGGCCGGCCAGGCGACGCTGTGGAGCATCGACTCGCACCACCGGTCCGCGCACATCGGCCTGGGACTGCGGCCGGCGTTCCGCGGCAAGGGACTGGGCACCGACGTGGTGCGGGTGCTGTGCCACTACGGCTTCACCGTGCTGGGCCTGCACCGGCTGCAGATCGACACGCTCACCGACAACGACGCCATGATCGCCGCCGCCGAACGGGTCGGCTTCCGGCGTGAGGCGGTCTACCGGGACGCCGCCTGGGTCATGGGCGAGTTCCTCGACGAGGTCATACTCGGCCTGCTGGACCGCGAATGGCAGCCGTGACCGCGGGCTCACCGGCGAACTGGTCCGGTTGACCGGCGCCATGCCGACGACGACCGGCCACCGGGCTCCCCGGAGCCGGTGAGCGTCCCATACTTCGGCACGCCTTGACGGCACGTGCGGGCAGGCGGTTAACCTGCGAAGTGACCAACAGGAGGCCCGCGGTGGTCGCCGTCGCCGGCGCGGGGCCGCGTGCTGCCGGTTTCCTGGAACGGTTGTCCGCCAACGTGTCCGAGTTGTTCCCCGGCCGCGTGGTCGAGGTGCACCTGGTCGATCCGTACCCGCCGGGCGCGGGGCGGGTGTGGCGGGACGACCAGTCGCCGCTGCTGTGGATGAACTCGATGGCGCAGGACGTCACGATGTTCACCGACGACAGCGTGCGGTGCGAGGGTCCGATCGTGCCCGGCCCGTCGCTGGCCGAGTGGGCCGCGGCGCACGGCAACGGCATCGACGGCCGCACGTTCGCCAGCCGCACGGCGGCCAGTGGCTACCTGTCCTGGTTCTTCGACCACGTCAGGGAAACACTGCCGCCGACCGTGCGGGTCGTGGTGCACACGGACACGGTGACCAGCGTCACCGGGCCGGCTGACGGGCCGCAGCGGGTGTGGCTGGCACACGCCGCCGAACCATTGGTGGCCGACGCCGTGGTGTTCGCGATCGGCCACCTGGACGCGGAGAACCACGGTCCGGCAAGGGATGCCGCCGACTTCGCCACCAGGCACGGCCTGTACTACCTGCCGCCCGCGTACACCGCCGACGTCGACCTGAGCGGCATCCCGGCCGGCGAGCCGGTGCTGGTGCGCGGGCTGGGCCTGACCTTCGTCGACGTCATGGTGCTGGTCACCGAGGGCAGGGGCGGCCGGTACCGCACCGAACCCGACGGCACCCTGACGTACCTGCCGTCCGGTCGGGAACCCGTGCTGTACGCCGGTTCCCGGCGCGGTGTGCCGTACCACGCGAAGATCGGCTACGGATTCGCCGGCGACCCGCCACCGCTGCCGCGCTTCTTCGCGCCGGACGTGGTCGACGAACTGCTGGCCGGCAACGACACGCTGGACTTCGACCGGGACGTGTGGCCGCCGCTGGCCAAGGACGTCGCCTGGGGCTACTACCACGAGCTGGCCAGGGCACGCCCGGAACGTTTCGCCGTGCCGTGGGCCGATTTCGCCGCCCGCTACGCGGAACTGGGCTGGGGCGGCGCGGAAGTGGCCGAGCTGGTGGCCGCCGCCGTGCCCGATCCGGCCGACCGGTTCGACGTCGACGCGATCGACCGGCCGCTGCGCGGCCTGCGGTTCGCCGGCCTGGCCGAGCTCCAGCGACACCTGCGCGACTACGTCACCGCGGACCTGGCCCGCCGCAACGATCCCGCGCACGCCGCCGACCTGGGCGCGTTCCTCGCCCTGCTGCACGGCTACGCCCAGATGCCCAGGATCGTCGCGTCCGGCCAGCTCGACCCGCGGTCCCGGCTGGACCGGCTGGAAGGCTGGTGGCAGGGCTTCTTCAACTTCTTCGCCAGCGGCCCGCCGTCCGAACGGCTGGCCCAGTTGCTCGCGCTGTCCAGGGCCGGGCTGGTGCGGTTCCTCGGCGCGGACATGTGGATCGGCCACGACGAGGACCGGGGTCTGTTCACGGCGGGCAGCGCGAGCGTGCCGGACGTGGTGACCGCGCGGGCGCTGGTGGACGCCACGCTGCCCAGGGCGACCGTCGCGCACACCGCGAACGGGCTGCTGAAGTTCCTGTACGACAGCGGATCGGGCGTCGAGGAGACACTGGCCGACCAGCGGGCCACCGGGCTGCTCGTGGCGTCCGGTGTGGACGGTCGGGTGGTCCTGCCCGGCGGCGGCACGCACCGGCGCCGGTTCGCGCTCGGCCCGTTCACCACGGTCCGCACGGCCGCCGCGTTCGCCCGGCCGCGGACCAACGCGCCCGCGTTCCGCTACAACGACGCCACCGCCCGCGCCGTGCTCCGGTTGCTCGCCGAACAGGTAGGTTTGGCTGCCGGCGAGTTGGAGGAGGACGGATGGCAGACGAACTGGTGCACTACCGGGTAGCCGGCGGTGTCGGCACGATCACGCTGGACTCGCCCCACAACCGCAACGCCCTGTCCGCCCAGCTGCGCCGGGAACTGTCCGCCCACCTGGACACATCCCTGGCCGACGACCGGGTGCGGGTCGTGGTGCTCGACCACACCGGACCGGTGTTCTGCGCCGGCATGGACCTCAAGGAGGCCAGGGGCGCCGATCCCGCGAACCAGGGCGTGAACGAGTTCCCCGCCATCCTGGAGCGGATCTGGACCGGGCCGAAGCCGGTCGTCGCGAAACTGGCCGGACCGGCCAGGGCCGGCGGTGTGGGCCTGGTCGCCGCCTGCGACATCGCGGTCGCCGCCGACACGGCCACGTTCGCGTTCAGCGAGGTGCGGATCGGCGTGATCCCGGCGGTGATCTCGGTGACCGTGCTGCCCCGGCTGCTGCCCAGGGCGGCGCACGAGTTGTTCCTCACCGGCGAGTCGTTCGACGCGGCACGGGCGGCGGCGATTGGCCTGGTCAACTCGGCGGTGCCGGCCGACGGGCTGGACGCCGAGGTGACCCGGTACACGGACATGCTGGCGCTGGGCGGACCGAACGCGCTGGCCGCGACGAAGCGGATGCTGCGCACGCCGAAACCGGCCGACGTGAGCGCCGCGTTCGCCGAGATGCAGGCGCTGTCGGCGCCGTTCTTCGCCAGCAAGGAGGGTCAGGAGGGCATCCTGGCGTTCACCCAGAAGCGCCCGCCGGCCTGGGTGCCTCGGGACTGACCGACACGGCGGCCGGGCCGCGGTGGTCGGCCGGCCGGGCACGGTGCGACCCGGTCAGGTCGGTGGCCAGCCAGCCGATCAGCGCCAGCAGCACCAGGCCGACCAGCGCGACGGTGATACGCCTGCCGGAACCCATGGTGACCAGACTACGGAGCGGCCGTGTCCGAACGGCGCACGACCGTCGCCGTCACCTGCGGGTCCGGTGTGGGCGGAACGGCGGTGATGATGGTGGCCGGCGTGCCGGCCGGGACGTCGGCGCGCACCAGCGGCACCGGATCCGGTTCGGGCACCGTGTCCGGCCCGGCGTCCGCGCGGCGACCGCTCACCAGATCGACCACACGGTCCACCAGCAGTGCCACGCCGAAGCAGACCGGCGCCAGCACCGCGATGACGATGGCGAACTGGAACGGGAAGGCCAACTGGGACAACCACAGATCGACGCCGTCCCACCAGTTCGCCAGCCACAGGAACACGGACCTGACGATACGCCGGCCATCCGACCCGGACGTCGCGGTCCCACCGGCGGCGGGTGAGGTCGATCACCGACGACGTCCGTGCGGTGTCGCGGGCACCGGCCAGTGGGTAGGTTCTGCCCATGTTCGCCGTGTACGCAGCGCAGCCCCACCGCGACGATCCGCTGGCCGGCCTGGTGGTCGGCGAACGTGACGAGCCGACGCCACCGCCCGGCTGGGTGCGGGTGGCGGTGCGCGCGGCCAGCCTGAACATGCACGACCTGTGGACACTTCGCGGTGTCGGCATCAAACCCGACCAGTTCCCGATGATCCTCGGCTGCGACGGCGCCGGCGTGCTGGACGACGGCACCGAAGTGGTCCTGCACAGCGTCATCAGCGACCCGGACTGGGTGGGCGACGAGACGCTGGATCCGAAGCGCTCCCTGCTCACCGAGCGCTACCAGGGCACGTTCGCCGACTACGTGGTGGTGCCGGCCCGCAACGTGCTGCCGAAACCGGCCGGGCTGTCGTTCGCCGAGGCGGCCTGCATGGGCACGGCCTGGCTGACCGCCTACCGGATGCTGTTCGTGAAGTCCGGCCTGCGGCCCGGCCAGACGATGCTGGTGCAGGGCGCGTCCGGTGGCGTGTCCACCGCGTTGGTCAGCCTGGGCAGGGCGGCCGGCATGCGGGTGTGGGTGACCGGGCGGACCGAGGCCAAACGGTCGCTGGCCCTGTCGTTGGGCGCGCACGCCGCGTTCGAGTCGGGCGCCCGGTTGCCGGAGCGGGTGGACGCGGTGTTCGAGACGGTCGGCGGCGCCACCTGGTCGCACAGCATGAAGTCGCTGAAGCAGGGCGGCATCGTGGTGATCTCGGGCGCGACCAGTGGTGACGCGACGGCCGCCGAGTTGCAGCGGCTGTTCTTCCTGCAACTGCGGGTGGTCGGCTCGACGATGGGCACCAGGGACGAGTTGGGCGACCTGATCCGGTTCTGCGAGCAGACCGGGGTGCGGCCGACGATCGGTGACGAGCTGCCGTTCGAGCGGGCCGAGGAGGGTATGCGGCACATGCTGGACGGCGAGACCGCGGGCAAGATCGTCTTCACTCGCTAGTTCTCCCGTAGCATGTTGAGAGCTCAACCATCTGGAGGCTCTCATGGACCGGATGCCGACCATCTACCTGAGCCACGGCGCGCCGCCGCTCGCCGACGACGCCCTGTGGACCCGCCAGCTCGCCGACTGGTCCCGCGACCTGCCGAAACCGAAGTCGATACTGATGGTGTCGGCACACTGGGAGAACGCTCCGCTGGCCATCGGCGCGACCACCACGGTGCCACTGGTCTACGACTTCTGGGGTTTCCCGGAGCGGTACTACCAGGTGACCTATCCCGCACCCGGCGCCCCGGAACTCGCCGACTCGGTGCGCAAACTGCTGTCCGCACCCGGCACTCCCGTGGTGGACGTGCCGGACCGGGGCCTGGACCACGGTGCCTACGTGCCGCTGGTGGAGATGTACCCGGACGCCGACGTGCCCGTGCTGCAGATCTCCATGCCCACGCTGGACCCGGAAGGGCTGCTGGAGATCGGCCGGAAACTGGCGCCGCTGCGGGACGAGGGCGTGCTGATCGTGGGCAGCGGCTTCTTCACCCACAACCTGCACGCCATCGGCCCGACACCGCGGTCGTTCTCGGTGGAGTTCGACGAGTGGGGCCGGGAGGCGCTGGCCGCGCACGACGTGGACGCGCTGCTGAACTTCGAACACGCATCGCCCTCCGGCACGCTGGCCCACCCGAGGACCGAGCACTTCGTGCCGCTGTTCGTCGCGCTGGGCGCGGCCGAGCGGAACCTGGACGGGCGCAGCGTGATCGACGGCTTCTGGATGGGCATGGCCAAGCGGTCGGTGCAGTTCAACTGACGCGGCACCGCCCAGGCAGTGCTCCTGCCGGGGCGGCGTTCCCGCTCGCGCCTACCTCAGTGTCGCCAGGTGCGGGTGCACCGTGTTGGCGAAGGCGAAACCGTTCGAGGCGTCCCAGTTGATCGACCACGTCATCGCGCCCCGCAGGCCGGGCGCGGTGGTGGCGGGCACGAACGTGCCGCAGTTGGTGCCCATGTCCAGGCAGTCCAGCGCGTTGTTGACCGTGGTGGGCGGGACCTGCCCGCCGCCGGCCGCGCTGGCCGACGCCGGCAGGCCGAGGCCGATCTGGCTCGGGCTCAGCCCGCCCTGCAACTGGATGCAGGCCAGGGCGGTCATGAAGTTCTCGGTGCCCTCGGCGTAGACGTTGCCGTCGCAGCCGTTCATGGTGCCCGAGTTGTAGTACTGCATGTTGACGATGGTCAGGATCGGCTTGATGTCCAGCGCGAGCTGGAAGTAGGCGCCACCGGTGGACTGCATGTCGATGGTCTGCGGCGCCAGGGTGATGATGACGCCGGGGTGGGCGGCGGCGATCGAGTGCAGCGCCTGTGACATGAACGTCGGGTTCACGCCGTTCTCCAGGTCGATGTCCACGCCGTCGAAGCCGTACTTGCTGATGAGCCCGTTGACGCTGTTGGCGAAGTTGGTCGCGGACGTGGAGTCGGCGACGCTGATCGTGCCGTTCTGGCCGCCGACCGAGATGATGACCTTCTGGCCGCGGGAGTGCAGGGTGGCGACGTCACTGATGAAGTCGGCGTCGGTGTAGCCGCCGAGTGCCGAGGACAGGCCGGAGTCGACGGAGAACGTGACCGCGCCCGGCGTGGTCGTGGCGTTGGCGAACGCGACGGCGACGATGTCGTACGTCGTCGGCACCGCGGACAGCCGCAGCACCGTGGCGCCGTTGACGAAGTCCTGCCAGTAGCCGGTCAGCACATGTGCGGGCAGGCCGCCACCGGTGGGCGGCGGGGCCGCGGCCGACGTGGTGGCGGACACGGCGGTGGACATGGCCGACTCGCCGGCGGTGTTCACGGCCGTCACGGCGTAGGAGAACGTGGTGGCCGCGGCCAGGCCGGTGTCGGTGAACGACGTGGCGGTGGCGGAGCCGACCTTGGTGCCGTTGCGGTACACGTTGTAGCTCGTCGCGCCGGAGGAGGCGGTCCAGGCCAGCGAGACCGACGAGGACGTGGTGCCGGTGGCGTGCAGCGCGGTGGGCGCCGAGGGTGCCGTCCCGGTGGGCGGTGGCGGCGGTGGTGGGCTGCCGGCGCCGGCGGGGCCGGTCAGCACGATGTCGTCGACGACGTCGGAGGGCTGGGCGAACCAGCCGTGCACGAAGACGCTGACGCTGGTGGTGCTCGCGCCCGTCGTGAAGGTCACGGACAGTTGGGTGAAGGTGCTCGCCGCCTGGGTGAAGGTGCTCGGATCGGTCGTACCGGTGCCGGTGGCGCCCAGGAACACGAAGCTGCCCTCGACCCAGTCGGTCAGGGTGTAGGCGGAGTTCGGCTGGACGGACACGGTCTGGGTGCACTGGGCGTCGTCGGCACTGGTCGGGTTGAGTTGTAAGGCGTGCGTGCCGCCGTGCACCGGGGTGCTGACGATGACCGCGCTCGAACAGGTCCAGCCGCCGGCGGTGCCGGTCTCGAAGTCACCGTTGGTGACGAGATTGGTCGCGGCGGCGGCCGACGTGGCGGCGAGCATGGCCGCGCCGACGCACGTCACGACGACGACCGCGAGGCCGCCGAACCATCGATGGAGCCGACTCAGTCGCACCACGCCCACCTCCCGAACGAGATTTCCGTCACAGCAAAGGTGGACTAGACCAGTTTCCACTGTCAAGGTCTGGACCAATTTGGCCATTACCACTTTTCGCGGTGGCCCGGACCGGCTCAACCTCGTGGCTGCTCAGGCGTCCTGTGGTTATGGTGGCGATACTCGACCGTGTTGATCCCGAGATAGACCTGACCCGGTCGATCATGGGCCAACCGGGCGTGCTGGCCGCGTTCCTGCTCTGCTGCGCGCTGTTCGGCACGGGCGTGTGGCTGATCTCCGGCACGCTCGGCTGGCGCCGCCTGCCGGCCACCCTCGCCGCCGTGGGGCTCGCCCTCGCCGTGGCCGTGACCCTGGCGAGGGCCGGCGGTCACCTGCCCGACCCGGCCACCGACCCGCTCACGCTGTGCCTGCGCGACTCGTTCTCCCTGCACGGCGGCCTGGAGGTGCTCAACTTCCTGATGCTCACGCCGTTCGCGTTCTTCGCCACGCTGGCCACCCGGCGGCCGGTGGTCATCATGGTCGTGTCGGCGCTGGTGTCCGGCGGCATCGAGATCGCCCAGGCGTGGACCGGCCTGGGCATCTGCCAGAAGCAGGACTGGCTCAACAACACGGTGGGAGCGGTGGTAGCGGCCGGCGTGGCGTGGCTACTGATGGCCACGCTCGCCGACCGCACACCCGAACGTGCCTAACGCCGCTCCGGCGCCAGCCCACCCAACAGGTCGGCAGGTATGACCCGCACTGGGAACGGCTGCGTTGCGTCGAACGCCTTGTTCCCCACGATGTCGGCCACATGCTCATAGCCGAACGTCGTACGGTCCAGTTCGAACACCGTCAGGCTCGGCTTACGTGGATCGATCACCCAGTAGCTGGGCACACCCATCCGCAGATAGGCCGCCTTCTTGGTGTTCCGGTCGATCAATGCTGTGCTCGGCGACAGCACCTCGACCGCCAGCAGCGGCGCGACCGGGAGGTTCTTCTCCGTCACGTCCTCGTCCCTGGTCACCAACACATCGGGCTGCAACTCGGTCGACTCATTCGGTTGCACCCCGAACGGCGCCGGCAGCACGTGCATACCGTCCGGGCAGACGGCATCAAGCAGAGCGGCGAGCTTCAGGACCACCTTCTGATGCCGGAAGCCGGGTGCGGGGCTCACGAGCAGCATCCCGTCGAGCAGTTCGTACCGGTTGCCGTCATCGGGAAAGGCCTCCAGATCCCTCACGGTGAAGGGGCGCCCGTGCGGGATGCTGATCGAATCGGTCGACTCGGCCATGGCCACCATGGTGCCCTCCTTTCCTGTCGGAGGCCAAGTGGATCAGGGCCAGCCGACAGAAAGGGTCGATTTCGGACCCAGAGAACCGAGCTTCACCCGATCAGGGCGGCGCGTGCAGGTTTAGCAACGGTCAGCGCTTGGCTTTCGGCTTGTCCGGGGACTCCTCGGTGGACAGTGCGGCGACGAAGGCCTCCTGGGGGACCTCGACGCGGCCCACCATCTTCATCCGCTTCTTGCCTTCCTTCTGCTTCTCCAGCAGCTTCCGCTTCCGCGTGATGTCACCGCCGTAGCATTTCGCGAGGACGTCCTTGCGCAGCGCTCGGATCGTCTCCCTGGCGATGATCCGCGACCCGATCGCGGCCTGGATGGGCACCTCGAACTGCTGCCGGGGAATCAGCTCGCGCAGCTTCGCGGCCATCCGGGTGCCGTAGGCGTACGCGGAGTCGCGGTGCACGATCGCGCTGAACGCGTCCACCGGTTCGCCCTGCAACAGGATGTCCACCTTCACCAGGTTCGCCGCCTGCTCGCCGGCCTCCTCGTAGTCCAGCGAGGCGTAGCCCCGGGTGCGCGACTTCAGCGCGTCGAAGAAGTCGAAGATGATCTCCGCCAACGGCATCGTGTAGCGCAGTTCGACGCGGGTGTCGGACAGGTAGTCCATGCCGCCGAGCTGGCCGCGCCGGCTCTGGCACAGCTCCATGATCGCGCCGACGAACTCGCTCGGCGAGATCACCGTGACCTTGACGATCGGCTCGTAGACCTCGGCGACCTTGCCCTCGACCCAGTCCGACGGGTTGGTCACGATGTGCTCCGCGCCGTCGTCGGTGACCACGCGGTAGACCACGTTCGGCGCGGTGGAGATCAGGTCCAGGCCGGCCTCGCGTTCCAGCCGGTCGCGGGTGATCTCCAGGTGCAGCAGGCCGAGGAAGCCGCACCGGAAGCCGAATCCGAGCGCCGCGCTGGTCTCCGGTTCGTAGAACAGCGCGGCGTCGTTGAGCCGCAGCTTGTCCAGCGCTTCCCGCAGTTCCGGGTAGTCCGAACCGTCCACCGGGTACAGCCCGGCGTAGACCATCGGCTTGGGCTCCTGGTAGCCGCCGAGCGGCACCGTGGCGCCGTGTCGTTCCGCGGTGACCGTGTCGCCCACCTTGGACTGGCGGACGTCCTTGAGGCCGGTGATGAGGTAACCCACCTCGCCGACGCCCAGGCCCTTGCTGGGCTTCGGGTCCGGCGAGATGATGCCGACCTCCAGCAACTCGTGCGTGGTGCCGGTGGACATCATCCGGATCCGCTCCCTCGGCGTGATCCGGCCGTCCATCACCCTGATGTAGGTGACGACACCCCGGTACGTGTCGTACACCGAGTCGAAGATCAGCGCGCGGGACGGCGCTTCCGCGTCGCCCCGCGGCGGCGGGACCTGGCGGACCACCTCGTTCAGCAGTTCGGTCACGCCGTCCCCGGTCTTCGCGGACACCCGCAGCACGTCGCCGGGCTCGCAGCCGATGATGTGCGCGATCTCCGCCGCGTACCGCTCCGGGTCGGCGGCCGGCAGGTCGATCTTGTTCAGCACCGGGATGATGGTGAGGTCGTTCTCCATCGCCAGGTACAGGTTGGCCAGCGTCTGCGCCTCGATCCCCTGCGCCGCGTCGACCAGCAGGATCGCGCCCTCGCACGCGGCCAGCGACCGGGACACCTCGTAGGTGAAGTCGACGTGGCCGGGGGTGTCGATCAGGTGCAGGACGTACTCGGTGCCGCCGACCACCCAGGGCAGGCGCACGTTCTGCGCCTTGATGGTGATGCCGCGCTCCCGCTCGATGTCCATCCGGTCCAGGTACTGCGCCCGCATCGCGCGTGCGTCGACCACGCCGGTGAGCTGCAACATGCGGTCGGCCAGGGTCGACTTGCCATGGTCGATGTGCGCGATGACGCAGAAGTTCCGGATGCGCTCCGGCGACGTGAACGTGGTGTCAGCGAAACTGGGCACGGATGATTTCCTCGCACGGGTCGATACGTCCCCCCAATGGTCCCATGACCGGCGGGATGCTCGGTCAGCCGACCGCAAGGGCGAAGACGCCGGCCAGCACGATCGCCGCCCCGGCCAGCCGCCGCGCCGGGTTCGGTTCGTGCAGCACCCGCCACGCGATCACGCCGCCGATGACGATGGCCAGTTCCCGCGCTGGCGCCACCAGGGCCACCGGTGCGATGCGCAGGGCGTAGAGGATCAGCGTGTACGCCAACGGCGACAGCACCGCGACCACGGCGGCGTCCCACCGGTGCTCCCGCCACTGCCGGGCCAGTTCGGCCCGTTTGGCCAGCGCCACCGGAACCAGCACGGTCGTCTCCACGACCACCGAGCCGCACAGCTGCACCAGTGGCGGCACGGCCAGCGTGGTCACCGAGTGGGCGTCCC
>DATEPR010000359.1:0-6167 GCA_035273045.1 Pseudonocardiaceae bacterium
GCGGAGCCGGTGGCCGGGCCGGTGGCGGGTACGCGCGCATGGTCACGGTCGGCCGCTCACCGACGTCCTGTCCGGGCGGCCACGGCACGGCGAGACCGCCGGTGTGCAGTGGATCCAGCGCCACCGAGCGCAGCGCGCCCCGGGCGACGACCGTCTCCGGCTGGTCCAGTGTGGTCGGTATGATGCCGAGTCGCTGGTAGACCAGCCGCCCCACCAAGGGGATCCGGCTGGACCCGCCCACCAGGAACACGCCGGACAACTGGTCCGGCCGCAGCCCGGCCTGGGCGACCGTCTCCACGGTCAGCGCGACCGCGCGGCGCAGCGGGGCGTCGATCAGCCGTTCCAGGTCCTCGCGGGTGACGTGGGCGTCCGGGAACGGCGGCGGCATCGGCACGTCGGTGTAGGTGTGCCGGGACAGGGTCTCCTTGGCGCCGCGGACGTCCTGGCGCAGCACCCGGCGACGCCGCCGGTCGGACATCTCGCGGCCCTCGGTCAGCGCCAGCCAGTCGTCCCGGACCGTGTCCGACACCAGGGAACCGACGTGCTCCAGCAGCATCTGGTCGATGTCGGCACCGCCGAAGTTCGGGTCGCCGTGCGTGGCGAGCACCGCGAAGCCGGCCACGGCGTGGCCCTGCTCGGCCTCACCGGGCTGCTGCCGGCGCACCACGCTGACGTCCACCGTGCCGCCACCCAGGTCCAGCACGGCCAGGGCGGCACCGGGCGGCAGGGCGTGGCTGGCCGCGTGGAACACGGCGGCCGCCACCGGTTCGGGCACCAGCGTCACCTCGGTGGCCAGCCCGGCGCCGGCCTGGCGCAGCACCCGGGTGCGGATCGCACCCCAGTCTGCGGGATGGGTCAGCACCAGCAGGTCGACCGGTGCGTTGCCGGCCAGCCTGCGGGCCTCGGCGACCGCCCGGACCAGCACCGCCCGGACCACGTCCACCACGCTGATCACGGTGTTGCCGAGCAGCAGTTCGCCCTCGTCGACACGCCGCTTCGGGTTCGGCTCGTAGCGGGACGGGTCGATGGCCGCCTGGCGTTCCGCCTCCTGGCCGACGAACAGCGTGCCGTCCACGGCGGCGAACACCGCGGACGGCACGATCGGCTGGCCGTCCACGACGACCACCTGCGGTTCCCGGCCGTCGACCGAGACCGCGACACACGTGCTGGACGTGCCGAAGTCGACGGCGACGTGCAGGGTCATCGCGACTCCGGGATCGGCGATCCGGTCCTCGGTCCCGTCAGCGGCCCTCTGGTCGGCACGGCAGCAACCCTATCCAGGCCTAGTCCGGGGAGAGCCAGGCCACCTGCATGCGCTGCTGCCCGAGCTTCCGCGTCACGATGGTGCCCCGGCCGGGCGGCTGGGCGCTCGGTTTCACCGTGCCCCACAGCACGCCCTCGTCCTTGCTGCCGCTGCCGACCAGTCCGGGGCTGGAGATCTCCTTCAGCTTGCCGATCACCGGGTCGTAGGTGGACCGGGACGCGCCACCGGTGCGCCGGGTGACCACCATGTGCAGGCCGACGTCCTTGGCCTGCGGCAGGAACTCGGACAGCGGCTGCAACGGGTTGCCGGCCTGGGTGGCCACCAGGTCGTAGTCGTCGACCACGACGAACAACTCCGGACCCTTCCACCAGGACCGGGTGCGCAACTGCTCCTGGGTGACGTCCGGGCCGGGCAGCCGGCCGGTCATCGAGTTGTGGACGTCCTTCATCATGCCCTGCAACTGGTTGCCGGACACCGCGTAGCCGAGCAGGTGGTCGGTGTTGATGAACCCCAGCATGGTGCGCCGGTAGTCCACCAGGAGGATGACCGCCTCCTTGGGCGTGTAGTTGTTCATGATGCCGCGCACGACGCAGCGCAACAGGTTGGTCTTGCCGGACTCGCCGTCGGCGAACGCCACGAAGTGCGGTTCGGCGTCGAAGTCCAGGAACACCGTGGCCAGTTCGTCCTCGTTGACGCCGATCGGGACCAGGTCCTTCTTCGGCAACTGCGCCGGCACCACCAACTGGTCGTAGGGCAGGACGTCGGGCAGCAGGCGCACCTTCGGCGCCGTGCGGCCGCGCCACGAACCGCGGATCTTCGCGGTCGCGTCCTGCACGCCCGCGGCCACCGACTCGGGGTCGCTGGAGGCGTCGATCCGCGGCAGGCCGGTGAGGAAGTGCAGCTTGTCCCTGGTCAGCCCGCGACCCGGTCGTCCGGCCGGCACGTTCACCGCCACCCGGCGGTCCACATCGGACTCCGTCGGGTCGCCGAGGCGCAGCTCGAACCGGGTGCCCAGCAGGTCCTTGAGCGCCGGGCGGATCTCCGCCCACCGGTTCGCGGCGACGATGACGTGCACGCCGTAGGACAGGCCCTGCGCGGCCAGCGCCACGACCTGCTGCTCCAGTTCCTCGAACTCCTGCCGGAAGTTCAGCCAACCGTCCACCACCAGGAAGGCGTCGCCGTGCTGGTCGTCGGACAGTTCGCCGCGCCGCTTGCGGTTGCGGAACTCGGTCATCGAGTCGATCTGGTTGTCCCGGAACCGGGCCTCCCGCTCGGCCACCAGGGTGGTCATCTCGGCGACCATCCGGCGGGACAGGTCCGGGTCGAGCCGGCCGGCCACCCCGCCGACGTGCGGCAGCCCGTTCATCGTGGCCATCGTGCCGCCACCGAGGTCGAGGCAGTAGAACTGCACCTCCTCCGGCGTGTGCGTGACCGCCATCGACATGATGAGCGTGCGCAGCAGCATCGACTTGCCCGACTGCGGGCCGCCGACCACGGCGCCGTGCCCGGCGGCACCGGAGAAGTCCGCCCACAGCAGGTCGCGCCGCTGCTCGAACGGCTTGTCCACCATGCCCAGCGGCACCTGCAACCGGCCGTTGCCGAAGAAGCCGGACGCGGACAGGCGGCGGTCTTCCGTGGGTTGCAGCGGCGGCAGGAACTGGTCGATGGACGGCGGCTCGTTCAGCGGCGGCAGCCACACCTCGTGCGCCGGTGGACCCTGGCCGTGCAACTTCTTGACGACCAGTTCCAGGTAGGTGGGCTCGTTCTTCTCCTCCTCCTTGGGCCGCACGATCTCCCTGGGCCGCTCCGGTTCCTTCGGGATCTCCACGAAGTCCGGCACGAACAGCTTCGGCCTGCGGTCGCTGGTGATCGGCGCGGCCGTGCCGGTGACCTGGATGCCCGATGGCCGGAACGGGCCGGACACGTAGGTGGCCTTGAACCGGGTCATCGGCTCGCCCTGCACCGCCAGGTAACCGGAACCCGGAATGGGCGGCAGTTCGAACGCGTCCGGCACGCCGATGGCCGCGCGGGACTCGGCCGCGGAGAACGTCTTCAGGCCGATCCGGTAGGACAAGTACGTGTCCAGGCCGCGCAGCTTGCCCTCCTCAAGGCGCTGCGACGCCAGCAGCATGTGCATCTGCAGCGACCGGCCGACGCGGCCGATCTGCAGGAAGATGTCGATGAAGTCGGGCTTGGCGGTCAGCATCTCGGAGAACTCGTCGATGCAGATGAACAACGCCGGCAGCGGGTCGAGGTCGGCGCCGTTCTCGCGCATCTTCTCGTAGTCCCACACGTTCTTGGCGTTCGCCTTGGCCAGCAACTCCTGGCGGCGGGCCACCTCGCCGGCGATGGCGTCCTTCATCCTGTCCACCAGGGTCAGGTCGCCGGCCAGGTTGGTGATGATCGCCGCGACGTGCGGTGCGGCGTCGAAGCCGAGGAACGTGGCGCCACCCTTGAAGTCCACCAGGATCATGTTCAGCGTGGCGCTGGAGTGGGTGGCCAGCATGGCCAGCACGAGCGTGCGCAGGAACTCGGACTTGCCCGAACCGGTGGCGCCGACGCACAGGCCGTGCGGGCCCATGCCCTCCATGGCCGCTTCCTTGATGTCCAGCTCGACCATCTGGCCGTTCTCGCCGAGGCCGAAGGGCACCCGGTAGCGGTCGCGCACCGGCCGGGGCCGCCACGCCTGCTGCACGTCGAACGTGATCGGGTCGCCGTTGACGCCGAGCATCTCCAGCAGGTCCGCGTTGGAGTTCAGCGGGTCCTCGTCACCGGACTCGGCCTGCGTGCCCATCCGGTACGGCGACAGGCGGCGGGCCAGCGCCTCGGCCTCGACCACGGACATCGCGTCCGGGCGGCCGAACCACTCCACGCCACCGGCGCTGCGCGCGCCCAGCCTGCGTTCCTCGACGACCAGCCGCAGGCCGCGCCGCGAGGTGAGGCTGCCCAGTGAGTCGGACAGGTCGAGCATGGTGACGCCGACCAGGCCCTCCTCCAGGATGATCTGCTCCTCCCGGGTGACCTCGCCGTCGTCGATGACGATCACGACGTGCGGGGCGTCGGTGAGCGGCGCGGCGTTGCGGGTGAACCGCTGGCGGTCGCGCAACTCCTGCTCCAGGTACCGCTCGATCTGGCCGAGCGACCCGGCGATCAGCCGCAGCGCGCCGATGCCGTCCACCAGGGACGGACTCTGCACGTGCGGCAGCCACTTGGCCCACTCCCACTCCAGCTTCGCCCGGCCCGACGTGACCACGGCGATCAGCAGGTCGTCCGGGGAGTGGAAGGTGGCCATCTGGGCGATCATCGCCCTGGCCAGGCCGCGGGTCTGGGCGGGCTCGCCCTGCAGCCCGACGGCGGCGAAGCGGCGCAGCGCGATGGACACCGGCAGTTCCGGCACGATCGAGTGAGCGCGGACGAACCGGCGCAGCGCCAGCGTGGCGATCGGCTCCAGCTCCTCGACCGGCCCGGTCTGCGGCGGCACCAGCCGGGTGTCCAGCCGCTGGGAGCCGCGGCCGACGCGCAGGTGCATGAAGTCGGAGTCGGCGGCCCGGCGTTCCCACATCCGCCGGCTGGTGGCGATGGACCACAGGGTCTGCGGGTCGGGGTGCACCCATTCGCGCTCGGCGCGCTGCTCCTCGGTGGCCTCCCTGGCCCGTTCCCGCATCTGGCCGAGGTACCGCAGGTAGTCCTTGCGGTCCTCGTTCATCTCGGCCTTCTTGTTCCCCCGGCCGCCCATCCCGCCCATCATGCCGACGGTGCCCATCATCATCATGCCGCCCATCAGCAAGGTGGTCGGGTTGTTCTTGCTGAGGACGAACATGAAGGCCATCATCCCGATCGACATGAAGATCATCACGACCGGCAGGAGCTTCATCAGGATGTTGCCGGGGATGGTGCGCGGCACCTCGGGCGGTGGTTCCAGATGCACCTCGCCGCCGGGGCGGCGGGGTGCGGCGAGCCTCGCCGTCCGTTTGAACTGCACCGTGCTCACGGAACAGACACCCTTCCCTGTCGTGCGGCGCGGCCACCGGCCGGGTGACCCGGAACCGACAAGTTGCACCGAACCGGCCAACGCGCCGGCACGGTAAGGCCATACTAGGGGCGCTCACCACCCCGGGCGGCCGGTTCGACACAGTTCGGTACGGACCTGCCGGGGGCGGGCGCCAGGGATTCGCAGACCGGAAAGGGGCCGCTGGTGGCGACCGGAACGACGGTGTTCAGCCGGGTGACGGTGGTGGCACCGAGGACCCGCATCGACGTGGCGCTGCCCGCCGACGTGGCCGTCGCCGACCTGCTGCCGATGCTGCTGGACATGGCCAAGGAGGCCACACCGGACGGTGGCGCCCGGCACGGCGGCTGGTGCCTGGCCAGGCTGGGCGACGCGCCGCTGGACCCGAGCCGCACGCTGGCCTCGCTCGGCGTCGTGGACGGCGACCTGCTGCAGTTGCGCCGCCGCTCGGAGAACCCGCCACCGCCGCTGTACGACGACGTGGTGGACGCGATCGCCGAGTCGACGCCGACCAGCTTCCGGCCGTGGACCAAGGAGACGGCCCACAGGATCGGGCACGCCGCGGCCGGGCTGACGCTGGTGCTGGCCGCGGTGGCCGTGCTGCTGGGCGGTCCGCTGGTCGGCGGCGGCAACGGCATCGCGGCCGCGGTCGCCGCCGGTGTGACGGCGATCATCGCGGTGACCGTGGGCGCCACCATCCGGCACGCCTACGCCGCGGAGACCACCGGGGTGGTGGTCGCGGCCACCGGTGGCCTGCCGATGGCGTTCGTCTGCGGGTTGTACGTCGTGCCGGGTCCGCCCGGCCGGGCGAACTTCCTGCTGGCCTGCGTGCTGGTGCTGATCGTCGCCGCCGCGTCGATGCTGGTGGTCGGCGCCGGTGGCACGGTGTTCGTG
>DATEPR010000360.1:0-2024 GCA_035273045.1 Pseudonocardiaceae bacterium
GTCGTTGCCGCGCAGCAGCAACTGGCTGTGCGCCACCGCGACCGGGTCGTAGTCCACGTACACCACCCGGGCCTCCGGGTCGGCGCGCTGCGCCACCTCGTGCACGTTGCCCACGGTCGGGATGCCCGAGCCGAGGTCGAGGAACTGCCGGATGCCCCGGTCCACCAGGAACCGCACGGCCCGGCTGAGGAAGGCGCGGTTGGACGCGGCGATCTGCCTGCCCTGCGGCTGGACCTTGAGCACCACCTCGCCGACCGCCCGGTCGGCGGCGAAGTTGTGGCCGCCGCCGAGCAGGTAGTCGTAGACCCGGGCGGCGCTGGGCACCTCCACGTTGATCTCGTCCGGAATCCAGTTCGCGTCCGCCGTCATCCCCCACACACCTCGCAGTCGGGCCGGGCAACCAATTCGCGTGGTCACCCTACAGCCGGCCGCAACCGCTCGCGCGTGCGGAATTGCCGGGTCAGCGTTTTCCGTGCAGCAGCGTCACCAATGTCGCCACGAGCTTGTCGGCTTTCTCCGGCCGGGAGAATGTGGTCAGGTTCAGCGGCGCGCGGAACCTCGGCCGGGCGATCGCCTTGGACCTGGCGAACTCGCGCAACCCGTCCGGGCCGTGGATGCGGCCGAACCCGGAGTCGCCGACCCCGCCGAACGGCAGGCTCGGGATGCCCGCGAAGCTGATCACCGAGTTGACCGCGACCATGCCCGACCGCAGCCGCCTGGCCAGTTCCATGCCGCGTGCCTTGGCGAACACCGTGTTGCCCAGGCCGTAGCGGGTGGCGTTGGCGCGGGCCACCGCCTCGTCCATGTCGCGCACCTTGGCGATGGTCAGCGTCGGGCCGAACGTCTCGTCGGTGACCGCCTTGGCGTCCTCGGGCACGTCCACCAGGACGGTGGGCTGCACGAACCGGTCGCCGACCGCGTCCGTCCCGCCGCGCACTGCCTTGCCGCCCTTGGCCAGCGCGTCCGCGATGTGGTCGGAGATCACCCGCAGCTGGCCGGGCATCGTGATCGGGCCGATCTTGGCGCCCGAGTCCGCGCCCGCGCGCAGTCCGTCGGTCTTCGCCACGACCTTCGCCACGAAGTCGTCGTACACCTTCTCGTGCACGTACACCCGCTCGACGCCGACGCACGTCTGGCCCGCGTTGGACATGCCGCCCCACACGGCGGCGTCGGCCGCCTCGTCGACGTCGGCGTCCTCGTCCACCAGCAGCGAGTCCTTGCCGCCCGCCTCGATGACCACCGGCGTGAGCGTCTCGGCGCACGCGGCCATCACCTTCCTGCCGGTCGCCGCCGACCCGGTGAACGCCACCTTGTCCACCCCCGACCGGCACAGCGCGGCGCCGGTCTCGCCCAGGCCGGTGACCAGTTGCAGGACCGGCTGTTCCGGCACGACGTCGGCGAACGAGTCGGCCAGCCAGCGGCCGACGCCCGGCGTGTACTCGCTGGGCTTGAACACCACGGCGTTGCCCGCGGCCAGCGCGTACGCGATGGAGCCCATCGGCGTGAACACCGGGTAGTTCCACGGCCCGATCACGCCGACCACGCCCAGCGGCTCGTACCGCACGGTCGCCGAGTAGTTGGCCATCAGCAGGCCGGGGGAGCGGCGCTGCGGGCCCAGCACCTTGCCCGCGTGCTTGCCCGCCCAGACCACGTGTTCGATGGCGAGCACGATCTCCAGTTGCGCGTCGGCGTGCGGCTTGCCGGTCTCGGCGTGCACCACCTCGGCGAGCTGCGCCATCCTGCGGGTCAGCACGCCCGCCCACCTGCGCAGACGTTCCGCGCGGCCCGCGAAGCCCAGCTCCGCCCACCAGGTGGCCGCGATCCTCGCCCTGTCCACCGCGGCGTGCACCGCCGAGGCGTCGTCGATCGGGTAACTGGCCACCACGTCGCCGGTGCTCGGGTCCAGCGAGTCGAACGTGGGCGACGGCGTGGCGGGCCCGGTCCTGTCGGTGTCGGTATCCGAGACGCTCATCGCACCATCATTACCCGCCGGTCAGGTTCTGGCCATACCCATCGGTAGCCGG
>DATEPR010000361.1:0-8737 GCA_035273045.1 Pseudonocardiaceae bacterium
CGTGCCGTCGAGTTCGTCCAGGAACCGGGACGGCTGCTCGTCCTCGCCGCGCACCGCGCTGACCAGCAGCGTCCGCCGCGCCCGGCTGGCCGCCAGGCGCAGCAGCCGGCGTTCCTCGGCCAGCAGCGGCGCGGTCGCCGACAGCGTGTCCACGTCGCCGTGCCCGGCCAGCACGTCGACCAGCGTCTCGACGCCGAGCACGGTGCCGGTCAGGCGCAGGTCCGGCCAGCTGCCCTCCTGCACGCCGGGCACCGCCACGACGGTCCACTCCCGGCCCACCGAGGCGTGCGCGGTCAGCAGCGCCACCGCGTCCCCGAGCGGAGCCGCGGGCGCCAGCGTGTCGCCGACGATCTGCTGGGCCGCCAGGTAGTCGGCGAATCCGGCGGCGTCCGCGCCGGGCAGCCGGTCGGTGTAGCGGGCGGCCGCGTCGAACAGGGCGAGCACGGCGTCCAGGTCCCGGTCCGCCAGGCCACCGCCGGGACCGCCGCGCGCCGACTGCGCCACCAGCCGGGGTTCCACCCCGCTGGCCGCCCACAGTGTCCACAGCACCTGTTCCACGCTCTGTCCGCCGGCCACCGCCTGCTTCGCCAGCGCCAGCAGGTCGGCGATCCGCCGCACCGGTGCCACGGCGGCGTCGTCCAGCGCCGCCAGCGCGTCCGCCGACTCGATCACCTCGACCAGCAGTTCGCCACTGGACCGACCGCCACCGGCCGCCAGTTCCAGCCGCCGCAAGCCGCGCCGCAACCGGCGCATCGCCAGCGGGTCGGCGCCGCCGAGCGGCCCGGTCAGCAGCAGGTTCGCGGTGTCCTCGTCCAGTTCGGCGCCACCGGCGGCGAGCCGCAGCAACTCCAGGAACGGCCGCACCACGGAGTGCCTGGCCAGCGGCACGACGTCGGCCGGCACCACCAGCGGCACGCCGGCGGCCAGCAGGGCACGGCGCAGCACCGGCAGCGCCAGCACGGCCGACCGCACCAGCACCGCCATCTCCGACCACGGCACGCCGTCCAGCAGATGTGCCCGGCGCAACTGGTCGGCCACCCAACCGGCCTCCTGCGCCGCCGAAGGGAACAGCCGCACGTCCACCCGGCCCGGTTCGCCGTCGTCGTCGCCGGTCAGCTCACGGGTGGGGCTCGCGCCGGGCATCCGCTCGGTGAGTCGGTGCACGGCGGCCCGGATCGCCGGGGCCATGCGGTGGTCGGCGCGCAGCACGACGGTCCGCTCGCCGTCCGGGTCCAGGTCGGCGATCAGTGCCGCGTCCGCGCCGCGGAAGGAGTACACCTCCTGGTCCGGGTCGCCGAACACCAGGCACTCGTCGGCGGTCGCGCCGATCCGCACCAGCAGTTGGAACTGCTGTGGGTCCAGTTGCTGGGCGTCGTCCACCAGCACGTGCCGGACCCTGGCCTGTTCCCTGGCGCGCAACTCGTCGTCGGTGTCGAACGCGACGAGCGCGCCGGTGACCAGTTCGGCCGCGTCCATCGCGGGCGCCACGGCGTGCCCGGACGCCGCCCCGCGCAGCAGCGTGACCTGCTCGTACTGGGTCCAGAACCGGCCGGCGGCAACCCATTCCGGCCGGCCGTGCTCGCGGCCCAGCTCGGTCAGCTCGACCGGTCCGAGGCCGCGTTCCGCCGCGCGCAGCAGCAGGTCCCGCAGTTCGGCGGCGAAACCGGGCACCTCAAGGGCCGGGCGCAGCCGTTCCGGCCAGGTGACCGCGCCGTCCTCCACGTCACCGGCGAGCAGTTCGCGGATCACCGCGTCCTGGTCCGGCCCGGACAGCAACTGCGGTGGCGGCGTGCCGTGCAGCACCGCCTGGAGCCGCAGCACGCCGAACGCGTACGAGTGCACGGTCCGCACCAGCGGCTCGCGGGAACCACGCAGGTCGCCCGCGCCGATCCGGCGGCTGATCGCGGCCCGCAGCGCGACCGCGGCCCGCCGGTTCGCCGCCAGGACCAGCACCTGCTCCGGATCGGCGCCCCGGCGCAGGATGCGGTCGGCGACCACGTCCGCGATCAGCGTCGTCTTCCCGGTGCCGGGACCCCCGAGCACACGCAGCAGCCCGCCGGAATGCTCCAGCACACGGGTGGCGTCTCCCGTCCAGCGCGGCATCTCCGCCCGCGCCGCCGGCCGGACCAACAGCGGGGTGCTCCGCTGTGCCGGGCGGGGGAACGTCACTGCCATCGGACGATGGAACCATGCCGGTCCCCTCATCGGTTCGGCGACTGGCCATATCGCCGCCGGATTCCATGGGAAAATCCAGCACCGGTACGGAATGCGGAGAGGGGCGAGATGGGACCGGAAGCGGTGGTGCCGCGCGATCCCGGCGTACCGGCGCCGGGCAGCCCGTGCTGGCTGGAGCTGGTCACCGACCAGCCCGAGCCCGCCATGCTGTTCTACCAGCGGGTGCTGGGCTGGGAGTACGAGCGGCGCACCGACTCCGACGACATGCCGTACTACGTCGCGATGCTGGGCGACGACCCGGTGGGCGCCATCCGGCCGGCGTCGCGGTCGTTACCGGACTGGACCGTGTACCTGGCGACACCCGATCTCGACGCCGCGCTGAAGCTGTCCGACCTGCTCGGCGGCCGGACCATCGACCCGGTGCACGGCGTGCCGAAGGTCGGGTCGAAGGCGGTGATCGAGGCGCCGGCCGGTGCCGCGTTCGGCGCGATCCAGGTGGCCCGCGACTGGGCGTTCACCGCCGGGGTGCCGAATTCGTTGGTGTGGGTGGAGTTCATCACGCACCTGGCGCCCCAGGCGGACCAGTACTTCGGCGAGCTGTTCGGGTTCACCGGCCGCCAGTTCGGTGACGGCGTGGCCGACGACTACATGGTCTGGTACGCCGGCGAGGACTCGGTGATCGGCAGGGCACGGATGATGCCGGGCACGCCGATGACCGTGCCGGCCCGCTGGATCGCGCACTTCCGCACGCCGCTGGACCGCGTCTTCGACGACGCCGTCGTGCTCGCCCACGAAGCCGGTGCCCGGCTGCGGTTTCCGGCCTACTCGTCGGAACTGGGCCGGGTCGCGATGATGTCCGACGCGACCGGGGCCCGGTTCGCCCTGATCGACCCGAGTCTCGCCGTCGAGGGCGGCGGCGGATCCGGCGCGGACGACCCGTTCGACGACTGAACGAACCAAACGACGCAATCGTCGCAAGCGGCGCAACGGCCCGGACCGGGTCGGCGCCGGATGCGACGATGCCGCCATGGAACTGCCCCTGCACGTCCACGAGTTCGGGCCGCCGAACGGCATCCCGCTGCTCGCGCTGCACGGCCTGACCGGCCACGGCGGGCGCTGGCGGCAACTCGCCCGGACCAGGCTGCCGAACTTCCGGATCATCGCGCCCGACCTGCGCGGCCACGGCCGGTCGAACCCGTTGCCGCCGTGGACGTTGGAACAGCACGCGGCCGACCTGCTGGCCGTGATCGACGGCTACGGCCTGGACGCGGTGCCGGTGCTGGCGCACTCGTTCGGCGCGGCCATCGCGTTCCACCTGGTGCGGTTGGCGCCGGGGCGGTTGAGCCGACTGTTGCTGCTCGACCCGGCCGTGGGCGTCAATCCGGTGTTCGCGCTGGAGCAGGCGAGCGTGCCGGCGCGGACGTTCACCGACCCGAGGGAGGCGTTCCAGGCGCAGCGGCACGACTGGCCGGCGGCGACCGACGAGGCCGTCACCGAGGAGGTGGGCGAACACCTGGAACAGCACGACGGCGCCTGGCGGTTCCGGTTCCAGCCGGCGTCGGTGGCGGCGGCGTGGAGCGAGATGGCCAGGGCGCCGGTGCTGCCCGGGCCGGGCACGCCGATCCTGCTGGTGCGCGCGATGCGGGAGCAGTTCGTCACGCCGGCACTGGTGAGCGGCTGCCAGTTGGCCCTGGGTCCCGAGTTCGAACTGGTGAACCTGGACTGCGGCCACATGATCTATCTTGAACGACCGGACGAGACGGGTGAGCTGGTCACCCGGTTCGTGGACCAGGGCATGGCGGGTTGACATGGACGAGCAGATCCACGAGCGGATACGCGAGATCGTCGCGGCCATTCCGCCCGGTTCGGTGGCCACCTACGGGGACGTCGCGGAACTGGCGGGCGCGCCGTCGCCGCGGCTGGTCGGGCGGGTGCTCGCCGAGGACGGCCACGACCTGCCCTGGCAGCGGGTGCTGCGGGCCAACGGCACCACCGCGCCACACCTGACCCGGGAGCAGTTGGCCCGGCTGCGCGCCGAGGGTGTCCTGGCCGACGGCGAGAAGGTCGACCTGCGCCGCTACCGCTGGTCCGACGCGCCCGGCGGCACCGGCCCCGAGGAACAACCCGGCCTGTTCGACTGAGCCGGCAACCGGTGCGGTAGCGCGGTCTCCAGTTCCCTGGCCAGCGCGCCCAACCGCCCGCGCGGCGGCACCACCACCGGCACACCGAGTTCCACCAGTTGGGCGGCGGTCACGTCGCCGACGCACGCGGCCACCGCCGGTCCGCGCAGCCGGTCGAGCAGCGCGTCCAGCCGGCCGGCGTCGGACGCGATCCGCAGCACGCTGGTCACGGCGGCGGCGCTGGTGAACGTCAGCGCGTCGACCTCACCGGCCACCACCCCGTCCAGCAGCCGCGTCACCGGCCCGAGATCCGCCGGCGCCGTCCACCGGTACACCGGCACCGCCACCACGTCGGCACCGGCGTCGCGCAGCGCGTCCAGGAACCAGGCCAGCGGCTCCCCGTGCAACTGCACCGCGATCCGCTTGCCCCGTACGCCATCGGCCAGCAGACGTTCCAGTACACCCTCGGTGACCTCGGACTCCGGGGAGAACCGTTCCACCAGACCGGCCGCCCGGACGGCGCCGCGTGCCTTCGGCCCCCTGGCCAGGATGGTCGCCGCGGCCAGCACCCGCAGCAACTCGTCCGTCAGCCCCCAGCCGTCCGCGGCGGCCAGCCAGCCGCGGAAGCCGACGCCGGTCGTGGCGACGACCACGTCGACCGGTTCGGCGACGATCCGCCTGGTCACGGCGAGCAGTTCGGTGTCGTCGGCCAGCGGCTGGATCCGGATGGCCGGCCCGTACCGCACGGTGGCGCCGCGCCGGGTCAGCAGCGCGCCGAACTCCTCGGCCCGGCGCTCCGCGGTCACGCCGATCGTGTAGCCGGCGAGCGGTCCCGTCACGGCCGACACCATACCAAATATCCACAGTGGACGCTCTACAGAGGACGGACGTATCGTTTCGGCCGCCACCGAAACGTCCCGGCGCTAACGTCGGAAAATGCTCAGTCACGACGTGCTGACCGATCCCGCCTACATCGTGCCGCCGGTGCCGGACGCCACCAGCGGCGTCGGCTGGCTTCGCGCGTCCGTGGCCCGCTTCGCCAGCGGCGCGACACATGCCCGTCGCCGGGCGCTGGCGGTCGACGCGCTCGCCGCGATCGACCCGGACACCCTGCGCAAGGCTGCGCGGACGGCGGCCGGTCCGGTCGAGGTGCTCGCCGAAGCGCTCGGTCTGCCGGCCGGCGTGGCCGACGACGTGGCACTGGTCGCCCGTTCCTACCAGCCGCACCGGCCCCTGACGACCGAGGCGAACCAGGCGGTGAGCCGGCTGGTGGCGGCCTGCGGCGGAACGTGGGACGAAGTGACCGCGAACCGGATCGCGCTGCTGGTCCAGGCGTGCGACGCGACCAGGGCACTGGTGGCGAACCTGCTGGCCGGACGCACGGAACCGCCGGTGCCGTCGACCCGGCGGCTCGCACCGGACGGCACGGAGGTCGAGGTCGGTCTCGCGGGGGCGCCGTTCGGCGTCGGGCCGCACGCCTGCCCCGGCCGCGAACACGCGCTGGCCATCGCCGAAGGACTGACCGGTCAGAGCATCCCGGTGACCTGATCGGCCACCCGCTGCAAACCACGCAACGACTGCGGCGTGGAGTGCGGATGCAGGGCGTGCACGGCCAAGCGGAACAGCAACGCCCGCAACAACGCCTGCGGCCACTCCGGCAGGTGCTCCCAACGCCGGGCGATGCCGTCGTCGGCGCCGCCCCAGGCCAGCGCGTCCACCACGACAACGGCGGCCGCCCACTCGGCCGGCCGCCAGTACGGGATGAAGTCGTTGATCGCCGGCGGCTGCTGGCCGTCGAACAGCACGTTGCCGAACAGGTCGCCGTGCACCACCTGTGGTTTCACGTTGGTGGGCCGGCAGAAACCGGACATCAGGTCGAACAGCCGGCCGCCCAGCGCGGGATCCAGCTGAGCTTCCTCCTCGCCCCACGCCGCCCGGTCGGCCATGGCGAACACGTCCCGCCGGGCGGCCAGGAACCTCGGCCGGGGCAGGTCACCGGTGGACTGGTGCAGCCGCACCGCGACGGACACCACCTCGTCGTGCCGCGGTTCGGCCCGCCCGGTGAGGAACCTGGTCGCCGCCCAGCCGCCGACCACCCACCGGCCGTCCGTGGACCGCAGCGGACGGGCGATGCGCACGTTGTCCACCTGCAACCCGTCCAGGGTCTGCGCCACCCAGGCCGCCTGGGCCGGATTGGTCGCCGGGCGCAGTGCGATGTCGCCGCACCGCCACACCGGCCCGCCGTCCACCAGTTCCGGCTCGCTGTCCCGGGCGCCGAAGGCCGCGCGAACATGTGTCGGTGGCGGTTCCAAGGTTACGGACACGGTCGGACGCTACCGCCCCGTCACTCGCGGGCGGTACAGCGACCCGCGAGTGACCGAGTGTCAGTCCATGGTCAGTAGGTGGGCAGGCTGGGGTCGATCTCCTTGGCCCACGCCAGCACGCCACCGCCCACGTGGACGGCGTCGGCGAAACCGGCCTGGTGCAGCGCGGCCAGCGCCTCCGCGGACCGGGCGCCCGACTTGCAGTGCAGCACGATCTGCTTGTCCTGCGGCAGGTCGGCCAGTGCCTCACCGGACAGGATGCGGTCCTTGGGGATCAGCACCGAACCGGGGATGCGGACGATCTCGTACTCGTTGGGCTCGCGCACGTCGATCAGCATGAAGTTGTCGTGCGCGTCGATCTTCTGCTTGAGCTCCAGCGGGGTGATGGTGTGGCCGGCGGCGGCGTCCCGCGCCTCCTCGGTCACCACGCCGCAGAAGGCGTCGTAGTCGATCAGCTCGGTGACCTTCTCGCCGTTCGGGTCCTTGCGGATCTTGATGGTCCGGTAGGACATCTCCAGCGCGTCGTACACCATCAGCCGGCCCAGCAGCGTCTCGCCGATGCCGGTGATCAGCTTGATGGCCTCGTTCACCATGATCGAGCCGATGGACGCGCACAGCACGCCCAGCACGCCGCCCTCGGCGCAGGACGGCACCATGCCGGGCGGCGGCGGCTCTGGGTAGAGGTCGCGGTACTGCGGCCCGTGCTCCTCCCAGAACACGCTGACCTGGCCCTCGAACCGGAAGATCGAACCCCACACGTACGGCTTGCCCAGCAGCACGGCGGCGTCGTTGACCAGGTAGCGGGTGGCGAAGTTGTCGGTGCCGTCCAGGATCAGGTCGTAGTCCCGGAAGATGTCCAGGGCGTTGTCGCTGGACAGGTGCACCTCGTGCAGGTTCACCTTGACGAACGGGTTGATCTCGGCGATGGAGTCGCGGGCCGACTCGGCCTTGGACCGGCCGACGTCGGACTGGCCGTGGATGATCTGGCGTTGCAGGTTGGACTCGTCGACCGTGTCGAAGTCGACGATGCCCAGCGTGCCCACACCGGCCGCGGCCAGGTACAGCAACGCGGGGCTGCCCAGGCCACCGGCGCCGATCACCAGCACCTTCGCGTTCTTCAACCGCTTCTGCCCGTCCATCCCGACGTCCGGGATGATCAGGTGCCGGCTGTAGCGCTGGACCTCTTCCTTGGTCAGCTCCGCTGCGGGCTCTACGAGCGGCGGAAGCGGCATGGCTCCTCCGTACTGTTCACGACGGTGTCTCTGTCCGGCATAACACCACCGGGGTGTCCGGTCTTCCATCTTCCCAGGATGTGGAAGCGCCCGCGCGGGGTCCGTCACGCCTGTGGATAAGGCCAGGCGTTGGGCCGGCACACCTTGCCGTCCCTGGGCACCCGGCCGGCGTTGACCGGGTCGACCTGGTTGATGTCGTGCACGTAGTCGTCGGACACCCCGAACGTCTGCTGCATCATCACCGGCGCCAGGCCGCCGTTGCCGGCACAGCCCACGTGGGGATTGCCGAACACGTGCCCGACCTCGTGGTTGATCGCGTACTGCCGGTACAGGCCGAGGTCACCGTCGAACGCCAGCGCGCCACGCACCCACCGGGCCAGGTTGATGACCACCCGGTGCGCCTTCGGCGCCCAGCAGGACGCCTCGAAGCCGATCAGGTGGCCGCACAGGTCCGGCCGGTGGTCGGTGCCCGGCGTGGTGAGGCTGATGACGAAGTCGGGACGCGGGTAGCCGGCGTCCACCCGTTGCAGCCGGACCGTGCCGCCGGCGATCCAACCGCGCGGGTCGGACAGCGTGGCCTGCACGACGGCGGCGAAGGCGTCGTCACCGCCGTACACCGCCGGGTCGATGCCGTCCTCGACGGCCACCTGGTACCGGTACACGCGCTGCCCCCTGCCGACCACCGGGCCGTTGCCCGGCACGACGTGCCAGGTGCCCGAGCCGACCCGCGGCACGGCCGGACCGGGCGGCAGCACGGCACTGCCGGTCGTGGGGCTGGCCGCGACCGTGGTGGCCTCGGTGACGACCGGCGTCGTGCCGGTGACCGGGCCGGCCAGGGCGCCGCGGGTGCTGTCCGCGGTGGGCCGCGCCGTGTTCAGCACCACCA
>DATEPR010000362.1:0-2414 GCA_035273045.1 Pseudonocardiaceae bacterium
GAGGCCGAGCACCCGCCGATCGGCCCGGACATTCGCCGGGCCATCGACGGCGCGGTCGCCGAGGCGCGCGGGCACGCCGTCACGGTGGCGCACCTGTTCCTCGGGCTCCTGCGCGCACCCGGCAGCCGCGCAGGCAAGGTACTCGGGGCGCACGGCATCACCCGGCCGGCCGCGCTCGCCCAGCTGCTCGGCCTGGCCGGCCGTCCGACTCAGGATCCGGCATGACGGGCATCCGGCAACTCGTCGACATGCTCGAAGCGTTGCCGACCACGGCATTCCTCGTGCTCGACCGGAACAGGGTGGTGTTCGACCACGGCGCGACGAGCGCGCCGAGCCATATGGCCTCGGCGCGCAAAAGCATCCTGTCCGTCCTCTATGGACCCGCGGTCGCCGCTGGCACCATCCGGCTGGCCGCCACCCTGGGCGAACTGGGCATCGACGACACCGGCGGGCTGCTGCCGCAGGAACGCCGCGCCACCGTGCGTGACCTGCTGACCTCTAGTTCCGGGGTGTATCACCCGCCGGCGACGGTGGCCGGACCCGAGCAGGACGCGCCGGCTCGGGGCTCACAGCCGCCGGGCACGTTGTTCCACTACAACAACTGGGACTTCAACGCCCTGGGCACGATCTTCCAGCGGTGCACCGGACGGTCCATGTTCGACGCGCTCGCCGAGGACTTGGCCGCACCGCTGGAGTTCCAGGACTTCGACCCTGCTCGCCAGCGGCTGCTGGGCCGCCCGGAGGTGTCCGAGCACCTCGCGCACCACTTCTTCCTCTCCGCCCGCGATCTGGGGCGGCTGGGCGCGATGCTGCTGCAGGGCGGGCGATGGGAGGGCCGGCAGGTGGTGCCCGCGTCCTGGGTGGCCGAGAGCACGTCGGTCCAGGTCGATCGCGGTGCCGGGGTGCAGCTGGACTACGGCTACTGCTGGTGGCTGCCCCGGCTGTTGGGACCTGGTTCCTTCCTGGCCATCGGCAACTTCGGCCAGTACCTGCTGTGCGTGCCGCCCGGGCTGGTGGTCGTGCACCTTCGGGCCGTGCCCGACGAGATCGTCCTGGCCCGCTCCCAGGACACGCAGCCGCCGGCCCCGATCGAGTCGGTGAGTCCACAGCAGTTCATGAAGCTGGTATGGGCGGTACAGGCTGTGCCGCGCTCCTGATCGGACGGTGCCGGCGTGCCGAGCACGCCGGCACCGAGGGGCTACCTCAGCCGCGGACTCGCGTCCTGCGCCAACTGGAGGGCCTGCTGCGGGAACCAGGCACCGGCGGCGGGGTCGTCCATGCCCCACAGCGGATCGAACAGTCGCCGCTCGGCAGCCGTCGTCGGCCACCCGGGCTCGCTGAACAGCGAGTAGTCCCACGCACGTACGCCACCCGCGGCGTCACACTGGCCGTCCGACTCGCCCGGGATCTTCACCCACAGATAGGCGTCCAGCAGCGGGATGCCGGTGTTCGTGGTCGGGCGGAGGCCGGTGCCGGCGCCCGGCGGGTTGCACCAATTGCCCGCCGCCAGCGTGGCGACGACCGACGACGGCTGGTCGAACGGCGCCTCGGCGAACTCGGTCATGTCGTTCGGACCGGTGCCGTTGCGGCTGGTGTCGATCACGAAGTGGGTGGTGGGGACCGCGTTGCCCAGGTGTTCGGTGTAGAACTCGGTCGTCAGGCCCCACGTGCTGAAGTCCGACTGGGTGGCCGGGAAATACTGGCTGGCGCACGCCGAAGGGTTGCCGAACAAGGGATTGCCCGGGTCGGTGACGATCGCGATGCAGTCGGCGATCCAGGTGCCGTAGTCGATCAGCTCCGGGGTCGGCTGGTAGTTCGACACGTCGAGGTAGACACCGCGGGTGCGTTGCACACCGGCGGCGAGCAGGCGCTGGGTGATGGTGCCCACGGCCTGCCAGGCGCTGTGGGTGCCGTCCAGGTAGACGCGGGCCGCCGCGTCGCGGCCCAGCGCGTCGACGGCGAAGTTGATCTCGGCGGTGCGCTCGTCGTCGGTGAACGGGTAGACCGACGCCGGGAGGTGGCAGTCCGAGGGCATGTTGCCCAACGCGTCGGGTTCGAGGATCACGATCGCCCTGCCGTGGCCGAGACCGGCGGCGAAGCCGTTGATCCAGGCCTGGTAGGCGGCCTGGTCCAGCGCGCCACCGGCGGAGAACTGCGCGCAGTCCCGGCCGGGGATGTCGTAGGCGACGAGCACCGGCACCGCGTGCTGCCGCTTCGCGGCGACCATGGTCGTGTGCACCTGCGTGCGCACCTGGTCCGGTGTGCCGCTGGTGAACCAGACGGCCTGGGGGGTGCTGACCATCCGGGTCAGCAGGGCGGCGTCGCGCACGTCGTGGGCGCGCAGTAGCTGGGTGATCTGGCTGATCGCGCCCTGGTCGGGCCGCGGGGCGAACAGCTTGGTGCTGGTGACGGGC
>DATEPR010000363.1:0-6120 GCA_035273045.1 Pseudonocardiaceae bacterium
CGAGTGGGCGGTGGACGCGCTCGGCGTGCCCGTCCACGACCACTACGGCCAGACCGAGGCCGGCATGCTGGTCAACAACCACCACCATCCGTCGCTGCGCCGGCCGCTCCAACCCGGCTCGATGGGAACCGCCATGCCCGGCTGGGCGGTGCACGTGCTGTACGACGACCGGGACGAGATCGCTCCCCCCGGCACGCTCGGCCGCATCGCCGTGGACATCGCGGCGAGCCCGCTGGCGTGGTTCACCGGCTACCCGGACGCGCCGGGCCGCAGCGCCGAGAAGTTCAGCCAGGACCGGCGCTGGTACCTGACCGGCGACTCGGGCAGCGTCGGGCCGGACGGCTACTTCCGTTTCTCCTCGCGGGACGACGACGTCATCATCATGGCCGGCTACCGGATCGGCCCCTTCGACGTCGAATCCGTCCTCGTCACGCATCCGCAGGTCGTGGAGTGCGCGGTGATCGCGGCGCCCGACGAGGTCCGGGGCGAGGTGCTGGAGGCGTACGCGGTGCTGCGCGACCCGGAGGCGGCCGGCCCCGACCTGGAAGCCGAACTACAGCGACTGGTGAAGACCAAGTACGCCGCCCACGCCTATCCCCGTGCGGTGCACTTCGTCGACGAGCTGCCCAAGACGCCCAGCGGGAAGATCCAGCGCTTCCTGTTGCGCGAGCAGCGGGCCGGCGCCAGGTCGTGACGTCCACGACGCGGGCCGGACAGGCGGTCGGCGCACCGGAAGTGCTCGTCGAGCAGTCGGGACCGGTGCGCTGGCTGTACCTGAACCGGCCGGAGAGCCGCAACGCCCTCACCCCGACGCTCATCGCCACCCTGTCGGCGGAACTGGCCGAGGCGATGAACGACACCGAGACGTCTGCCGTCGTCATCGCCGGACGCGGCCCCAGCTTCTGTTCCGGCGCCGACCTGCGCCACCTGCTGCGGCTGCGCGAGTCCGGCGACGAGCCCCGGGACTTCCTCGGCGCGATCTGGGACTGCTTCACCCGGATCGAGACGGCCGCCAAGCCGGTGGTCGCGGCCGTGCACGGGCACTGTGTCGCGGGTGGACTCGAACTCGCCCTCGCCTGCGACGTCGTGGTCGCCCAGGCGGAGACGCTGATCGGCGACGGGCACGTGCGCACCGGCCTGCTGCCCGGTGGCGGCGCCAGTTGGCGACTGCCCAGGAAGGTCGGCGAACCGCTGGCGCGCTGGCTGATGCTCACCGGCGAACTGCTGCCCGCGGAACGGTTCGTGGCCAGCGGGTTCGTCCACTCGGTGGTGGCCCCGCACCGGTTCCGCCACGAGGTGGCCGCGGTCGCGGCACGCCTGGCCGCCGTCGCCGACGGTGTTCCGGCCCGCGTCAAGGAGTTGCTGCGCGGGCCGGACCCGGCGGACGCGCGGGCCGGCGAACTCGACGTCTTCGGCAGGCACTGGCACGACCACGACGTCCGCGCCGGGATCCGCCGTTTCCTCGACCGCAGGGGGTAGCGCATGGTGGGCTGTCAGAACCGGGTGGCACTGGTGACCGGTGCCGCGCAGGGCCTCGGCCGGGCGATCACCACGCGGCTCGCCGCCGAGGGAGCCACGGTCGCGGCGTGCGACGTGAACGACGTCGGACTCAAGGAGACGGCCGCGGGCTGTCCGCCCGGCAGCGTGTGGACCAGTGTGGTCGACGTCGCCAGCGCCGACGAGGTGCGGGAGTGGACGGCCGGCGTGCGCAGCCGCTTCGGACGCATCGAGATCCTGGTCAACAACGCTGGAGTGATCCGGGACAGCCGGTTGGAGAACATGACCGACGACGACTGGGAAACGGTCGTCGGGGTCAACCTCCGCGGGGTCTTTCACTGTAGTCGCGCGGTCATGGCGGCCATGAAGGCGCAACGCCACGGCCGGATACTGTCGCTGTCCTCGATGTCCTGGCGCGGCAACTTCGGCCAGGCCAACTACGCCGCGGCCAAGGCCGGCGTGGTCGGCATGGCGCGCACCATCGCGTTGGAAGGCGCGCCGTACGGCATCACGTCCAACGTCATCGCACCGGGCCTGATCGACACCCCGATGCTCGCGTCGATGAACGCCGCCGGACGGGCCAAACTGGTCGGCCGAATCCCGATGGGCCACATCGGTTCGCCGGACGACATCGCCGAAGCCGCCGCGTACCTCTGCTCCGACGCCGCCGCCTACGTGACGGGCGTCGTGCTCGACGTCGACGGCGGAATCGGCATCGGCTCCTCGGTCCGCTGACCGTCACAGCTCGGTCGCGCGAGGATGCCGCGGCTCGTAGAGCCCGACGTCGCTGCCGCCCGGTAACCGGAACCGGGTCAGGCGGCCCCAGCGGGCCTCGGTCACCTCGTCGAACTCGACACCGCTGCCCCGCAGCGCGGTCATCGTGCCGTCGAGGTCGTCGCACATCAGGAAGAGCTCGTGCCGGGCCGTGGACTCACTCGGATGCACGGCCACCTCGGCGGGCGGCAGCTTGAAGATCAGCCACCCACCCCCGGCGTCGACGTGCGGGTACCGCAACACGTCCTGGAAGAACGCCCGATCAGCCGCCGGATCGGCACTGTAGACGATGACGTGCGCACCAGAGATCGCCACGGCCCCAGTCTGGCACAGCCGCGTCAGGCGATCCGGGTGCGGAACGGCAAGCTGACGACACCGGCGGTGCGGCCGACGACGAAGGCCCCGTGAGCCTGTGCGGCGCGCCGCCCAACCCGCTCGGCCACCACCACGGCGGTGGCTCGCGCATCACCGATCCGAGCGCGTGCGGCGATCTTCGTCCCGGGTACCGGCGTTAGAGTGTCGTCCACTCGGTACGGATGGCCGTGCCGTCCTCGGTGCGCAGGTGCAGGCGGGTCGGGCCGGTCGGCGGTGGCTCGATGCTGAACCAGCCGACCTCGTCCACTTCGGCCTCGGCGAACGGGCCGGCGGGCGTCAGCACCTCGATGTGCCCGGCGCGGGGCGGCACGACCTGACCGGCCAGGCCGGTCGCCGTCAGTTCCACCTCGATCGCGGTGTCCCCCGCCACGAACGTGAGCGAGCGCAGCGTCGCGCGCTGGTCGGCGCGCGTGCCGGCGAGGGTGACGGAGTCCTGGGTGAGGGCGGCGAGTTCGGCGACCGCGTCGCGGAAGTCGAACGCCGACCGGCCCAACTCGACGAACCGGTCGGGCACGGCCTGCCGGGCACGCAGCGCGGCGGCCAGTTCGGCGAGTAGCGGATCGTCGTCGTGGTCCACCGGAGTTCACCGCCCTTCCAGCAGTGCGGCCATGGGACCGGTCCGCCGCAGTTTCTCCAGGCAGCGCTGGCGGTTCGGGCCGATGCCGCCGATCGGCAGGCCCAGTGTCGAGCTGATCGTGCCGTACGGCGTCGGCGGGTCGCTGAACAGCAGCGTCAGCAGGCGCCGGCAGTGTTCGGACAGCTCGGCGAACGCGGCGCGCAGCGCGGCGTGCCGCTCCTGGGTGAGCAGCCACTCGTCGGACGCCGGTCCCGGGTCGGCCGGGTCGTCGTCGTAGTCGGTGTACCGGTCGCGCAGCCGCAGCAGGTTCACGCATTCGTGGTGCGTCGTGGTCGCCAGCCAGCCGGGCAGCGCGGCCGCGTCACGCAGCGAGTCCAGCCGTTCCACCAGCCGCAGCCACACCATCGCTCCGACGTCGTCGGCGTCCGCGGCCGACAGCCGGTGGCGCCCGCACACCGACCACACGAGCGGCGCGTACCGCTCGACGATCTCGTCCCACGCCGGCCGGTCACCGGCCCTGGCCCGGGCTACGAGCGCCACCACGACGGGGTCGTCACGCACGCCGCCCATCATCACACTGGACCCACGGCCGCACCACGCCGTTCGGCTCGGCCAGCACGGCCCGCAGCGCGTCCCTGGCGCTGACCCGGCCGGGCACGGTGTGCGCCGCGATGACACCGCTGACCGTCGCGGTGGCGAACGACGTGCCGCTCCACTCGGCGTAGCCGGTGTCGAACGTGTCGTCAACGGTGCCGTCCAGCATGGTCACCGGGCCTTTGACGTAGGCGCCGACGATCTGGCGGCCCGGTGCGCCGCACGTGATCCACGGCAGCCGTGGGCTGAAGTCGGCAGGACTGCCGTCCGGGTCGAGCGCGCCGACGGCCACCACGTCGGGCAGCGCGGCCGGCCAGGTGGGCGCCTTGGGCTTCGCCGACAGGTTGTGGTTGCCGGCCGCCGCGACGAGCACCATCCGCTGGCTGAGCAGTTCGGCGGCCCTGGCCATCAGCAGCGGCGGGCGGCCGTCCGCGGTGCGGCAGCCCAGGGACAGGTTGAGGATGTCCACCCCGGCGTCGGCGAACGTCATCATCTGCCGGACCGTGTTCCACGCGGTGCCCCGGCCGTCGTCGTCCAGCACGCCGGTGACCTCGACGACGGCGCCCTGGGCGCGGCCGGTGATCACCGACGTCACGAACGTCGCGTGTGGTGCCTTCAGCTTGGTCGGGCCGTCCGACGGCGGGTGCACCGACGCCGGGTCGGCGACGAACCGGCCGACCAGGTCGGGATGTGGGATGATCTTGGTGTCCAGCACGCCGACCCGCACTCCCCGGCCGGCGTCGGGCGTCGAATAGATCGGCAGTGGGCCGTCGGCCCTGGCCAGGTCGTCCAGTGCGTGCGATCTCGGCTGCGGCAGGCCGAAGACACTCTCCACGTGCCGGTTCTTGCCCAGCAGCGGCACCCAGTGGTCGTACTGTTCCTCGCAGGACGCGCGGACCGCGGCGAGCAGTGGGTCGAGGTCGGTGACCTTCCGCCCGTCCGACTGGACGACGGTGAGCAGGGCGAGACCGAGCCGGTCGTCCTGTTCGGGCGGGCCGGCCGGGTGGGCGCCGAGCCGGTCCAGTTCGCGGATCACCAGATCCAGTGCTGGCAGGTGCACGACGAGCTGGTCGGGCATGAAGGTGTCGGGCAGCGGTGTCGGTGCGGGATCGGTCACGGCGCGCTCCATGGTCGTTCAGGGATGTCTGTACCGCGGACGGGCGGGCCCGCCGGTTTGATACCCCGATCGGGGAATCGGGTTGACACGACCGGACGTTGCATGGCCAAGGTGTGCCATGGTGCCTGGCAGAGCCGCGATCGCGGCCCGGGAGGCCGTGCGGCTGGTCGACCTCGACCCGGGCCGGGCGCGGCAGGCCGCGGCGCACGCGGTGCGGGTGGCCCGCCGGGAGCACGACCCGGCCGCCGCCGCGCTCGCCGAGCAGGCGTTCGGCCACTCGCTGATGCAGTGCGCCGAAGTGGACGCCGCCATCCGGCACCTGCGGCGGGCCGCCGAGTACGGCGAGACGGCCGGCACCACCGACGTGGTGGCGGCAGCGCGGATGAAGCTGGCGTTCGCGATGGTCCAGCGTGGCCGGCTGGCCGCCGCCGTGCGCGAGGTGGATGCGGCCGTGGCCATTCTCGACGGTGCCACGGTGGCGCGGGCCCAGCGGGCGGTGATCCTCTACCAGGCCGGCCGGCTCGCGGACGCGTTCGCCGAGTACGAGGCCGTCGTGCCATTGCTGCGCCGCGCCGGCGACCCGTTGAACCTGCAGAAGGCGTTGATGAACCGGGGCATCCTGCGCGCCGAGCGGCACGAGTTCGACGCGGCCGTCGCCGACCTCACCGAGGCCGACGAACTCGCCCGGAGCCTGGGCCGCGAACTGGTGGTCGGGATCATCGCGGAGAACCTGGGCTTCGCCGAGTCGCTGCGCGGTGACGTGCCCGCCGCGCTGGCCCACCTGGACCGTGCGGAGCGGATCATCAGCGCGCACCGCGGCCAGGTCGCGCCGGTGTTGCAGGACCGGGGCGACCTGCTGCTGTCGGTCGGGCTGATGGCCGAGGCCCGGGACGCCGCGCAGCGGGCCGTCGTGGCGTTCCGCAGGGAACACCGGCAGCTCAAGGTGCCCGAGGTGCGGCTGCTGCTGGCCCAGGCCGCGTTCGCCGAGGGTGACTTCGCGACCGCCCGGCACGAGGCCGGCGTGGCCGCTCGGGAGTTCCGTCGGCAGCGCCGGCCGGGCTGGACCGAACTGGCCGAACTCGTCGTGCTGCGCACCCGGCTGGAATCCGGTGCCACGGCGGGCATCGGCATCGGCCGCGTCCAGGCCGTGGCCGAACTGCTGGGCAGGCACGGCTGGCCCGCTGCC
>DATEPR010000364.1:0-2352 GCA_035273045.1 Pseudonocardiaceae bacterium
GTGACCTTGAGCACGGCGTTGGGGCCGCCATTGCCGCCACCGCCACCGCCACCACCGCCGGGCAGACCGCCACCACCGCCGCCGGTGCCGCAGCCACCGCAGGAGGGAGCGGGGCCTCCGCTCGCGGACGCGGGGCCTACCGAGGTCAGGGCCACGCTCGTGCCGACGACGATGGCCATGACGGCCACCATGCCCAGTTTTCGTCTGAGCCTCATATTTTTACCTACCTTTGCCAGTACCATTGCCGTCGCATTGAAATGACGCGCGGTGCCTGCGTCACGGGTGGCGTGCGACGGCTTTTGGGGGAGGGAGGACGGCGCCGTAACGGGTGCGCAAGCGACGCCGACAGAGTCATGTCAGCAGCTTGCCGATCGGACAGTGTGGACAGAAATTGGACGTTGGTACTAGGCCCTGCATCCACCACCGGTTGGCCCAACCGATCACCGGCAGTTGGCCGGCATGTCGCTGAGTTCGACGGATGGCTAACAAGCACAATTCCCGCGATGGCGCAAGCCCTTATCGGTTGGTGACCGTCCCCTCACCGTGAGGTGGTACCAAGGTCCAATGGACAACGGCGGGGCAGCCGGCCCGCCGGGTAAGTTTGCTGTTCCAACTCACTCCGGCTAGCGTTTCGGGCATGGATCGCAGTCGCGAGTACTCCTGGTCGGACCCGATCGCGCTGGCCGGTGCGGCGCGTGGAAAGTCGGGCCTGGACTTCATCCGGGCGCTGGTCACCGGTGAACTGCCGCCACCGCCGATCGCGGCCACGCTCGGCTTCGAGATCGTGTCGGCCGACGAGGGCGAGGTGGTGTTCACCGTCACGCCGGGCGAACACCTCTACAACCCCATCGGCATGGTGCACGGCGGTGTTGCCGCGACGATGCTGGACACGGTGACCGGGTGCGCGGTGCACACGACGCTGCCGGCCGGGACCGCCTACACCAGCCTGGACCTGTCGGTGAAGTACCTGCGCCCGTTGACCGCCGACACGGGTCCAGTGCGCGGCATCGGTCGGGTCATCAACCGGGGACGCCGCACCGCGCTGGCCGAGGGCGAACTGCGGGACGCGGCCGACCGACTACTCGCCCACGGCACCAGCAGTTGCCTGCTGTTCCCGGCGGACTGAGTCTCGCTCAACCGGCCACGGCGGCCGGCCGGCGACGGCGTTCCTGGAAGTACCACAGCACCCCGTGCACGACCTCCATCGCACCGAGCACGACCAGCCAGATGCCGGCCAGCAGCGTCAAGGTGACGATCGACGACTCCGGTGACACCACCAGCACGATGCCGCCCAGGATGGTCACGGCACCGACGAACATCAGCCAGCCGCGCCGCGCGCCGACACCCACGGCCACCAGTGAAATGCCGCGCAGCAGCCAGCCGAAACCGATCCAGAAGGCCAGCAGCAGCAGCGATTCCGCCGGACCCCGGAAGCAGATCAGGCCGAGCACCACGCTCAGCGCGCCGGTGATCAGGTTCAGTGCCCGCATCGAGCCGGGCATGTGCGGGGCGAACGCCTCCACGATCTCCATCACGCCGGTGACCAGCAGGTAGATGCCGAACAGGACGCCGACCACCACCAGGCTGGGGCCGGGCCACACCAGCACCAGGACACCGAGCACGACGGCCGCGACGCCGACTACCGGCAACAGCGGCCAGGTGGCGTTGGCGAGCAGCGCGGGCATCCGAATGCCGGTGTCCGCCGGGCGGTCCCGTTCCCGGGTCGGCGGATCACTGGAGGACACGTTCATGGCGACCACCGCCCTTCCGCGAAACAGCGCGAAACCGCGCGATACAGCGCGAAAACCAGGTGGTCGGATGGTGACACGGGCGGCCGCACCTCGCGACCGGGCGCGACCGGGCGCGTCAGGCCGGGATCTCGAACTGGACCCTGGCGATCTCCTCGCAGATCCCGGCGAACATCTCGCGGCGGATGCGGTTGTGCTCCTCGTCGGCGTCGTAGGCCCGGTAGGAGTCGGCGTCCGCCCAGTCGTTGACGATCGCGAAGTGCCAGCTGCCGGGCCGCAGCGCCAGGTCGGTTCCGGCGGTCATGGCGAGCAGGCCGGGCAACTTCAGCGCCGCGATGGCCGCCAGGCCGTCCTTCAGCATCGCCCGCGCGTCGGGATCGTCTGGTTGCCGCAGTCGCCCGACCACCACGTTCCGGATCATGCCCAGCAGTCTCCCACAGTCCTACCGCCGCAACCGGGTTCCCGCCCGGCCGGCGGCCAGCCACGCGGCGCCGGTCAGCGTGAGCCGGGCCGCGTTGACCCGGTGCCAGCGGCGCAGCAGCGCGGCCCGTTCGCCGTCGGGCACCGGGTCGGTGCCGTACCACAGCCGGAGGTTGACCGTGCG
>DATEPR010000365.1:0-8661 GCA_035273045.1 Pseudonocardiaceae bacterium
GCCGCCCGCCGTGGTCATCGACGAGGCGGTCGAACTGGCGAAGTCCCTGTCCACGGACGACTCACCCCGGTTCGTCAACGGCGTACTAGGCAGAATCGCCGGCATAGCCGACCAACTACGCGCCATCCTCTGACCGCGACCGCCGCCCAATGGTTGACCACGGTCGGGGACACCCCGGCCGCAGCGGCACCGAGGCCAGCGTCCTGCGCCGAGCAGCATCGGTGCCCGCCTCCAGCGGGAAGATCCGCCGGTATCGGCAAGGACCGCCAAGCCAACCGAGCCATGCACAGGGGCCTGCACCGGTCATCCCGACCCCGATCCCCGCGCGATCAAGTCCACCAAGGACGTCATCCACTGCCCACACGCATGATCGCCCGCCACAGGCCATTGCTTGAAAGCCATCAGAGCGTCCAGAGAGCAGCCCCCACCCTCCCGGGGGACGGCCCTTGCCCAGTCTATCCCCGCAGGTCAGAGCTGCGGATCGAGGAGCGCTGGCCTGTGGATAACCTCGCCGATGTGGACAACTCGGCCCGGTCGAGCGCGCCCATGGGGACAACTGGCCCCGGTCGATGGCGCCTGGTCACCCGGCCCGGTGGACGGCGCCTGGTCATCCGGCCCGGTGGACGGCACTCGGTCACCCGGCCGGTCCCGCGGTACCGGCCGGGTGCGCGTGTCGCGCTCATTCCTCCTTGGAGGGACGCGCCTCGGGCGGGAGGACACCCCAGTCGATGAGTTGCTCGGTGAGTTCGCCCGGGGTCATGTCGTAGATGATGGCGAGCGAGCGCAGGTCCTCGGTGCGGATGGACAGCACC
Source organism: Pseudonocardiaceae bacterium (assembly GCA_035273045.1). GTDB lineage: Bacteria > Actinomycetota > Actinomycetes > Mycobacteriales > Pseudonocardiaceae > DATEPR01. The sequence continues at coordinate 813 of DATEPR010000365.1, forward strand.
TTGCCGTTGTAGTCGCCGCGCTGGCTCTGGATGGTCGCCGCGTACCTGGCCAGCGGGCCGACCTTCTCGGCCGGCAGTTGCTGGAGCCGTTCCAGGTTGATCACGATCTTGGTGGCCGGCTCGGCACCCGAGGGCACGCGGCCTTCGGGCAGGAGTTCGGCCACCGGCACCCCGTAGAAATCGGCCAGTTCGGCCAGCTTCTGCACGGTCACCGCCCGGTCGCCACGCTCGTACGAGCCGACCACGACGGCCTTCCACCTGCCGCCCGACTTCTGTTCGACGCCGTGCAGTGACAACCCCTGCTGCTGCCGGATGCCGCGCAGTTTGGCGCCCAGCGCCTTGGCGTAGTCGCCCATGTGACGGTTCTCCGTTCGTTCGCCCCGTCAGCCGGTATTGGCGAGCCGCGGGGAGCCTGAGATCGATACGCAGAGTAATGGTTACTCCTTGTCGTCACCAGGTCAAGCTGATCCGGCTGCGTCATCCGGGCGAGACGTGCGACACCACTCGGACGCATGACGTGGACGACCTGATACGGTGCAGGTCAGGCCGGGTTTCCGGTCGGCAAGACGTCCTTTAAGGACCCGTCCGGTGAGGCGGGGAAGGAGGTCCACCGTGGCGCCACGATCGCGTGGCGCGGCGGAGCCAGCCGAGGAGCGGGAGCTGCTTTCGGCGGGCGACGTCGCGCGCACCATCGCCCGAATGGCCCATCAGGTGATCGAGAAGACCGCTCTGGACGCGGCTTCCGTACCACCGGTCGTGTTACTCGGCATCCCCCGTCGCGGTGCGCCGCTCGCCCGGCGGCTGGCCGACCTGATCGTCGAGTTCAGCGGCGTCCGGGTGCCCACCGGCACTCTCGACATCACCCTCTACCGGGACGATCTGCGGCACCGGCCGCCTCGGCCGCTGGAGTCCACCCGATTGCCCGAGGGCGGCGTGGACGACCGGCTCGTTGTGCTTGTCGATGACGTGCTGTTCTCCGGTCGCACCGTCAGCGCGGCACTCGACGCCCTGCGCGACCACGGCCGCCCGCGCGCCGTGCAGCTGGCCGTGCTCGTCGACCGGGGCCACCGCGAGCTGCCGATCCGCGCCGACTACGTGGGCAAGAACGTGCCGACGGCCAGGGCGGAGGAGGTCGCGGTGCTGCTGTCCGAGGTCGACGGCCGGGACGCGGTGCTGCTGCGCCGGTCGGAACCGGCGGGGGGTGGCGTGTGAAGCATCTGCTGAGCACCGCCGGCCTGGACCGGGCCGACGCCGTCGCCCTGATGGACACCGCGGACGAGCTCAAGGCGACGCTGCTGGGCCGCGAGGTCCGCAAGCTGCCCACGTTGCGCGGCCGCACCGTGGTGACCGTCTTCTACGAGAACTCCACCCGCACCAGGGTGTCGTTCGAGATCGCCGGCAAGTGGATGAGCGCCGACGTGGTGAACGTGTCGGCCAGCGGCTCGTCGGTGGGCAAGGGCGAGTCGTTGCGGGACACCGCGCTGACGCTGGCCGCGGCGGGCGCCGACTGCGTGATCGTCCGGCACCCGGCGTCCGGTGCGGCGGACCGGCTGGCCACGTGGCTGGCGGAGGCCGGCACCTGCGTGGTCAACGCTGGCGACGGCACCCACGAGCACCCGACGCAGGCGCTGCTGGACGCGGCCACCCTGCGGGAGCGGCTGGGCGAGCTGGCCGGCCGGCGGATCGCGATCGTCGGCGACGTGCTGCACAGCAGGGTCGCCCGGTCGAACGTGCACCTGTTGGGCACGTTGGGCGCCGAGGTGGTGCTGGTGGCGCCGCCGACGCTGCTGCCGGTGGGCGTCGAGGGCTGGGGGGTGCGGATCTCGCACGACCTGGACGCCGAACTGCCCAGCCTGGACGCGGTGATGATGCTGCGGGTGCAGGCCGAACGCATGCACGGCGGCTTCTTCCCGTCCGCGCGGGAGTACGCGGTCAGCTACGGCCTGTCCGCCGGCCGCGCCGCCCAACTGCCCGACCACGCGGTCGTCATGCACCCGGGGCCGATGCTGCGCGGCATGGAGATCGCGTCCTCGGTGGCCGACTCGCCGCGTTCGGCGATCGTCGACCAGGTGCGCAACGGAGTCCACATGCGCATGTCGGTGCTGTACCACCTGCTGGCCGGGGAGGGCTCGTGACGACGCTGCTGCTGCGGGGCGTCCGCCCGTACGGCGAGGGCGACCCGGTCGACCTGCGGATCGCCGACGGCGTGATCGACGCGATCGGCGCCGGCCTGACCGCCGACGAGGTGATCGACGCGGCCGGCCAGATCGTGCTGCCCGGGTTCGTCGACCTGCACACCCACCTGCGCGAGCCGGGCCGGGAGGACGCCGAGACCATCGAGACCGGGTCGGCGGCCGCCGCGCTGGGCGGCTACACGGCCGTGTTCGCCATGGCCAACACCGATCCGGTGGCGGACAACGCCGTCGTGGTGGAACACGTGTGGCGGCGCGGCGCCGAGGTCGGCCTGGTGGACGTGCGCCCGGTGGGTGCGGTCACGGTCGGCCTGGCCGGTGAACGGCTGGCCGAGCTGGGCACGATGGCGCGGTCGGCGGCCGGGGTGCGGTTCTTCTCCGACGACGGGCACTGTGTCGCCGACCCGCTGGTGATGCGCCGCGCGCTGGAGTACTCCAAGGCGCTCGGCGGGGTGATCGCGCAGCACGCCGAGGAACCGAGGCTCACGGTGGGCGCGCAGGCCAACGAGGGTGAGCAGGCGGCTCGGCTGGGCCTGGCCGGCTGGCCGGCGGCGGCCGAGGAGGCCATCGTGGCGCGGGACTGCCTGCTGGCCGGCACGGTCGGGGCGCGGTTGCACGTCTGCCACGTGTCCACCGCGGGCACGGCCGATCTGGTGCGCTGGGCGAAGGCCAGGGGTGTCGACGTGACGGCCGAGGTGACACCGCACCACTTGCTGCTCACCGACGACCGGCTGGCCGGCTACGATCCGGTCAACAAGGTGAATCCGCCGTTGCGCGGCCACGACGACGTGGCCGCCCTGCGCGCCGCGCTGGCCGAAGGCGTGATCGACTGCGTGGCCACCGACCACGCCCCGCACGCGCCGCAGGACAAGGACTGCGAGTGGGCGAGCGCCCGGCCGGGCATGCTGGGGCTGCAGACGGCACTGCCGGTCGTCGTGCTGGCGATGGTGCGCACCGGTCTGCTGGACTGGCGCGGGGTGGCGAGGGTGCTGTCGGAACGACCGGCCGACATCGGCGGCCTGCCCGACCAGGGGCGGCCGGTCGCGGCCGGTGAGCCGGCGAACCTGGCGGTCGTCGACCCCGATGCGGAGTGGACGGTGCGCGGCCAGGACCTGGCCAGCATCGCGGACAACACGCCGTTCGCCGGGATGACCATGCCGGCGAGGGTGGTCACGACGATCTCGCGGGGCAGGATCACCGCGCACGACGGAAGGATTCGCCGATGAGCCCGAAGTACTCGACGGGCGCCGCCGCGCTGGTCCTGGAGGACGGCCGGGTGTTCCCCGGCCGCGCCTACGGAGCCGTCGGCGGCTCGGTCGGCGAGGTGGTGTTCTGCACCGGCATGACCGGCTACCAGGAGACCCTGACCGATCCGTCCTACCACCGGCAGATCGTGGTGCAGACCGCGCCGCAGATCGGCAACACCGGGTGGAACGACGAGGACGACGAGTCGAAGCGGATCTGGGTGGCCGGCTACGTGGTGCGTGATCCGGCGCGGGCGCCGTCCAACTGGCGGTCGGTGCGCACGCTGGAGGAGGAACTGGCGGCCCAGGGGATCGTGGGTGTCGCCGAGGTGGACACCAGGACGCTGACCAGGCACATCAGGGAGCGTGGCGCGATGCGGGCCGGGGTGTTCTCCGGCTCCGCGTTGGGGACGACGTCGGCGATGCTGGCCAGGGTGCGGGCCGGGGAGCGGATGGCGGGCGCCGACCTGGCCGGTGACGTCACCACCGAGCGGCCCTACGTGGTGCCGGCCGCCGGCCAGCGCCGGTTCCGGGTGGCCGCGCTGGACCTGGGGATCAAGTCGAACACGCCGAGGATGCTGGCCGCCCGGGGCATCGAGACCCACGTACTGCCGTTGTCGTCCACAGTGGACGACCTGCTGGCGGTGGAACCGGACGGCGTGTTCCTGTCCAACGGTCCCGGCGACCCGGCCACCCAGGAGCACGGCGTCGCGCTCACGCGGGCCGTGCTGGAGCGGCGCATCCCGTTGTTCGGCATCTGTTTCGGCAACCAGATCCTCGGTCGCGCGCTGGGCCGGGGTACCTACAAGCTGCGCTACGGTCACCGGGGCATCAACGTGCCCGTGGTGGACGCCGCCACCGGGCGGGTCGCGATCACCGCGCAGAACCACGGTTTCGCGCTGGACGGCGAGCCGGGCGAAACGTTCGACACGCCGTTCGGCCGGGCGACGGTGAGCCACCACTGCCCGAACGACGGCACCGTCGAGGGCCTGCGGTGTGCGGACGTGCCGGCGTTCTCGGTGCAGTACCACCCCGAGGCCGCGGCGGGACCGCACGACGCCGCCGTGCTGTTCGACGAGTTCGTCGGGCTGATGGAGAAGGGCGGGACCGGCTGATGCCCAAGCGGACCGACATCTCGCATGTGCTGGTGATCGGCTCGGGTCCGATCGTGATCGGGCAGGCCTGTGAGTTCGACTATTCGGGCACCCAGGCGTGCCGGGTGTTGCGGGCCGAGGGCCTGCACGTCAGCCTGGTCAACTCCAACCCGGCGACGATCATGACCGACCCGGAGTTCGCCGACGCCACCTACGTGGAGCCCATCACCCCCGATTTCGTCACCAAGGTGATCGCCGTCGAGCGGCCGGACGCGCTGCTGGCCACGCTGGGCGGGCAGACCGCGCTGAACACCGCCGTCGCCCTGCACGAGCGGGGCGTGCTGGAGAAGTACGGCGTTGAGCTGATCGGCGCGGACATCGAGGCGATCCAGCGCGGCGAGGACCGCCAGCGGTTCAAGGACATCGTGCGCAAGATCGGCTCCGAGGTGCCGGACAGCGCGGTGTGCCGGTCGATGGCCGAGGTGCACGACGCGGTGGCGCAGCTGGGCCTGCCGGTGGTGATCCGGCCGTCGTTCACCATGGGCGGGCTGGGTTCCGGCATGGCGCACACGGCCGAGGAACTGGACCGCATGGCGTCGGTCGGCCTGGCCGAGTCGCCGGTGCACGAGGTGCTGATCGAGCAGAGCGTGCTCGGCTGGAAGGAGTACGAGCTCGAACTGATGCGGGACCGGCACGACAACGTCGTTGTCGTGTGTTCCATCGAGAACATCGACCCGATGGGCGTGCACACCGGCGACTCGGTGACCGTGGCGCCCGCGATGACCCTGACCGACCGCGAGTACCAGCACATGCGGGACGTGGGCATCGCGGTGCTGCGCGAGGTCGGCGTGGACACCGGCGGCTGCAACATCCAGTTCGCCGTGCACCCGGAGACCGGCCGGCTGGTCGTCATCGAGATGAACCCGAGGGTGTCCCGGTCGTCGGCGTTGGCGTCCAAGGCGACCGGCTTCCCGAGCGCCAAGATCGCCGCGAAACTGGCCATCGGCTACACGCTGGACGAGATCACCAACGACATCACCGGCGAGACCCCGGCCAGTTTCGAGCCGACCCTGGACTACGTCGTGGTGAAGGTGCCGCGGTTCGCGTTCGAGAAGTTCCCCGGCGCCGATCCGACGCTGACCACCACGATGAAGAGCGTCGGCGAGGGCATGGCGCTGGGCCGCAGTTTCGCCGAGGCGATGGGCAAGGCGTTGCGGTCGATGGAAACCAAGGCCGCCGGTTTCTGGACCACACCGGACCCGCCCGGCGCCACGCTGGAGTCGACCCTGGCCGAACTGCGGGTGCCGCACGACGGCCGGCTGTACACGGTGGACCGGGCGCTGCGGCTGGGCGCCACGGTCGAGCAGGTGTCCGCCGCGTCCCGCATCGACCCGTGGTTCGTGGACCAGATCGCGGCACTGGTCGAACTGCGCGCCGAACTGGTCGCCGCGCCGGTGCTGGACCGGGAGCTGCTGCGCCGCGCCAAGCGCGCCGGCCTGTCCGACCGCCAGGTGGCCGCGGTGCGGCCGGAACTGGCCGGTGAGGACGGCGTGCGCATACTGCGGCACCGGCTGGGCGTGCGACCGGTGTTCAAGACCGTGGACACGTGCGCCGCGGAGTTCGAGGCGCGCACGCCGTACCACTACTCGGCCTACGAGGCCGATCCGGACGCCGAGTCCGAGGTGGCGCCGCAGCGGGACCGGCCCAAGGTGCTGATCCTGGGTTCCGGGCCGAACCGGATCGGGCAGGGCATCGAGTTCGACTACTCCTGCGTGCACGCCGCGATGGCGCTGCGGGCGGCCGGGTTCGAGACCGTGATGGTCAACTGCAACCCGGAGACCGTGTCCACCGACTACGACACCGCCGACCGCCTGTACTTCGAGCCGCTCACCTTCGAGGACGTGCTGGAGGTGGTGCACTCCGAGCGGGAGTCCGGCGTGGTGGCCGGGCTGATCGTGCAGCTGGGCGGGCAGACGCCGCTGGGCCTGGCCCGGCGGCTGGGTGAGGCCGGGGTGCCGGTGGTGGGCACGTCACCGGACGCGATCCACCTGGCCGAGGACCGCGGCTCGTTCGGCGAGGTGCTGTCCACCGCGGGGCTGCCCGCTCCGGCGTACGGCACGGCCACGTCGTTCGGCGCGGCCAAGCGGATCGCCGACTCCATCGGCTACCCGGTGCTGGTCCGGCCGTCCTACGTGCTGGGCGGGCGCGGCATGGAGATCGTCTACGACGAGACCACCCTGGCCGACTACATCGCGCGGGCCACCGAGGTGTCGCCGGAACACCCGGTGCTGGTGGACCGGTTCCTGGACGACGCCATCGAGATCGACGTGGACGCCCTGTTCGACGGGCAGGAGCTGTTCCTCGGTGGCGTGATGGAGCACATCGAGGAGGCCGGGGTGCACTCCGGTGACTCGTCCTGCGCGCTGCCGCCGATCACGCTGGGCCGCACCGACCTGGAGGCGGTCCGCGCGTCCACCGAGGCGATCGCCCGCGGCGTCGGGGTGCACGGCCTGCTGAACGTGCAGTACGCGCTCAAGGACGACGTGCTGTACGTGCTGGAGGCCAACCCGCGCGCCTCCCGCACCGTGCCGTTCGTGTCCAAGGCGACGGCCATCCCGCTGGCCAAGGCCGCCGCCCGGATCATGCTCGGCGCCACCGTGGCCGAACTGCGCGCCGAGGGTATGTTGCCGGCCGTCGGCGACGGCACCAACCTGCCGGAGCACGCGCCGGTCGCGGTGAAGGAGGCGGTGCTGCCGTTCCACCGGTTCCGCACCCCGGAGGGCCACGGCGTCGACTCGCTGCTCGGGCCGGAGATGAAGTCCACCGGCGAGGTGATGGGCATCGACTACTCGTTCGGCAAGGCGTTCGCCAAGTCGCAGACCGCCTCCTACGGGTCGCTGCCCACGTCGGGCCGGGTGTTCGTGTCGGTCGCCAACCGGGACAAGCGGGCCATGGTGTTCCCGGTGAAGCGGCTGGCCGATCTCGGCTTCGAGGTGCTGGCCACGTCCGGCACCGCGCAGGTGCTGCGCCGCAACGGCATCCCGTGCACCGTGGTGCGCAAGCACTTCGAGGGGGAGCACAACATCGTGGACCAGATCCTCGCCGGCGAGGTGGACATCGTGATCAACACCCCGTACGGCAACCACGGGCCTCGGGTGGACGGCTACGAGATCCGCACGGCCGCGGTCGCCAGGGACATCCCGTGCGTGACCACGATCCAGGGCGCGGCGGCCGCCGTGCACGGGGTCGAGGCGCTGATCAGGGGCGACGTCGGGGTGCGGTCTTTGCAGGCGTTGCAGGCGCCGCTGCGGGCCGCCGC
>DATEPR010000366.1:0-2966 GCA_035273045.1 Pseudonocardiaceae bacterium
GGCGCGGCCGATCCGGTGCCGGCGGATGTCCGGATCGCCGAACTGGTGGCGGAGAACCGCGCGCTGCGGCTGGCGCACGAGCGGTTGCGGGAGTGGACGGTGGTGGAGCGGCGGCGGCTGGTCGAGTCGCTGGCCGACGCCGTCGAGGCACGGGACGAGGCGGTCGCCCATGCCGTGCCCGAACCGGTGAACGGTGAACTGGCGGCGCTGCTGGCCGAGTCACAGCGGGAACTGGCCGCGCTGCGCGGCACCAAGCTGGTGCGGTGGACGGCACCGCTGCGCCGGGTCTACGGAAAGCTGCGGCACGCATGACGGAACGGGCGCGGGTCACGTTCGTCCTGGTCTCCTACGGCGGCCGGGAACTGGTCACGCGGTGCCTGGAACTGTTGCGGGAGCACGTCGACCAGCCGTACCGGGTGGTGGTCGTGGACAGCGCGTCCCCGGACGGCACCGGCGACTGGCTGGCACAGCACCTGACTGACGCGACCGTGCTGCTGATGCCGGAGAACCTGGGCTTCGGCGCCGGCTGCGAACTCGGGATCTCCCGTGCCGACACCGAGTTCGTGTGCCTGCTCAACGCGGACGTCGAGGTGACCGACGGCTGGCTGCCGCCGCTGGTGGACTTCCTCGACGACCACGACCAGGTCGCCGCCGTCGCGCCGCTGATGACCAATGTGGACGGTTCGGTGCAGGAGTCGGGCAGCATCGTCGGCGGCGACGGCTGGTGCCGGGCGTGGGACGACGAGCCGAGCGCGCGGGTGGCCAGGGAGGTCGACTACGCATCGGCGGCGTGCCTGTTGCTGCGCCGGGCGGCGTTCCTGGAGGTCGGCGGCTTCTCGCCGGACTACGAGATCGCGTACTTCGAGGACGTCGACCTGGCCCTGCTGCTGCGCGAGCGGGGCTGGCAGACCTGGGTCCTGCCGACGGTGTCGGTGCGGCACGCGAGGCACGGCAGTTCGTCGTCGGCACGGGCCGAGGAGCTGATGCGCCGCAACCACGGCACGTTCCTGGGCCGCTGGCCGGCCGAACTGGCGACCCGGCCGCCCACGGTCGGGTTGGAGCGGCGACCGCACCGCCGGTGGTGGTTGCGCGACCACCTGGCGCCGTACCGGGTGCTGGTGGTCGACGACCGGGTGCCGCATTTCGACCGGGGCAGCGGCGATCCGCGCACCCTCGCCGTGCTGGACGCCTGGCGGGACGCCGATCCCAGGGCCAGGGTGACCTATTTCGCCTACCTGCCGGACCGGGCCGAGGAGTACGCGCCGGCCCTGCGGGCCAGGGGCATCGAGGTGGTGTGGGGCGTCGACGACCCGGAGGCGTGGTCGGCCGAACGGATGGGGCTCTACGACGTCGTCTGCGTGTTCCGGCCGCACAACCTGGACCGGGCCGGCCTGCCGATCAGCCGGTGGCAGCCGCAGGCTGTGCGGGTCTACGACTCGGAGGCGCTGTTCCACCGCCGGCCGGAGCAGCATTTCGTGACCGCGCCGGACGTGGCTGCGCGGCGGGACCGGGCCGTCGAGGCGCATCTGCTGCGGGCCCAGGAGGTGGCCGCGTTCACCTGGGCGGACGTCGCGGTCTGCGTCAGCGAGGACGAGGCGCGGTGGGCGCGGCGCAACGCGCCGGACACGTCGGTGCACGTCGCCTGCTACCCGGTGGCCGTGCCGGACGCCGTGCCGGGGTTCGGGGAGCGGTCCGGGATCGCGTTCTTCGGCGGGTTCAACGCCACGCCGGGCACGCCGAACGAGCACGCGGTGCTGGAGCTGGCGTCCGACGTGCTGCCGCCGCTGCGGGAACGGCACCCCGGGCTGGTGCTGCGGGTGGTCGGCGCCGACCCGTCGCCCGCGGTGGCCGCGCTGGCCGGTGAGCACGTCGACGTGCTCGGCCGGGTGCCCGATCCGCGGGTGGTGCTCGGCCAGGTGCTGCTGCACGTGGCGCCGATGCGCTACGGCGCCGGCGTGAAGATCAAGTTCGTGGACTCGATGGCGGCCGGGCTGCCGTTCGTCACCACACCGGTCGGCGGCGAGGGCCTGCACCTCGGCCGGCTGGCCCGGCACCTGATCGGCCGGTCGACGGCGGAACTGGTGGAGCTGTCCGACCGGATGCTCACCGACGAGCCACTGTGGACGGACGTGCAGCGGGAACTGCTGGCGATCTGCCGGGAACACTTCTCGCCGGCCCGGTTCGGCGCCGAGATGGCGGCGGTGCTGGCCGACTGCGGTGTCCCGCCGGCCAGGTCAGTCCGCGCCGGCTGACCCCAACGATCGTTCCAGCACCGTCCCGTCGGCCAGCCGCACCCGCAGGCCGACCGGACCGGGCCGGGTCACCGGCACCGTGGCCGTCACGCCGCTGTGCTCGCCGACCGTCACGCCGTCCCGGCGCAGCGCCACCGTGACGTCCGGCCGGTGGCCGCCCAACTCCATCGGATGGGCCGCACCGTCCACCAGCAGCCACACCGCGACCACCGGCATGTCCGGGTGGGCCACCCAGCCGGACACGGCCAACTCTGGCCCGGTCAGCGAAGGGATCGGCACGTCGTAGTACAGCCGGACGTCCCGGCGCGGCACGACGGCGGTCCGGTAGCGGCGGAAGCGGTCCGTCGGGACCAGGCGCCGCAGCACGTCGTCGGCGTCCGCCGACGGGCGGGCGCGCAGCAGGTGCCACCGGCCCACGATCCGCGACCGGACCGGCCACCACGCCCGTACCGTCCACGTTCGCTCGGCGGCGGCCAGCCGGGCCTGGGCCGCGGCCAGTTCGGCCCTGGTGTCCGCCAGCACACCGGTGACGTGGGCGTGTTCGGCCCGGGCCGCGTCCAGTTCGCGGACCACCGCGGTCAGTTCGGCGAACGCCAGGCCGATGCGGTCGTCCTTCTCGTCCAGGGCCAGCAGGGCGGTGGACAGCTCGTACCGGACCAGTTCGGTGGTCGCGCGCTCGTCGGCCAGCGCGGCCACGTGGTCGGCCAGTTCACC
>DATEPR010000367.1:0-8755 GCA_035273045.1 Pseudonocardiaceae bacterium
CGAAGCCGCGTGCCGTGTGTGGTCCACATGAGGGAAGTCCTCTCGACGTGCTGTTGGTGCCGCCGTTCTACGGCCCACGCGGTGCCGCGGTGGTCTCATTGACACCGCGCTGTAACCGGCCGGCGGGCAAGCTGTACGGGAGCACGGACGGATCGCGAGGACGCCGGATGAGGGTGCTGCTGGTCGAGGACCACGCCAAACTCGCCACCACGGTGGCCACCGGGCTGCGCCGGGAGGGCATGGCCGTGGACGTCGCGTTCGACGGCGCCGACGCCCTCGACCGCATCGCCGGCACCGACTACGACGTCGTGGTGCTCGACCGCGACCTGCCCGAGGTGCACGGCGACGAGGTGTGCCGCCAGTTGGTCGCCGACCAGCGGCACACCAGGGTGCTCATGCTGACCGCGGCCGGCGCCATCACCGACCGGGTCGAAGGGTTGAGCCTGGGCGCCGACGACTACCTGGCCAAGCCGTTCGCGTTCGCCGAACTCGTCGCCCGCGTCCGGGCGCTGGCCCGCCGCGCGGCGCCACCGCTGCCGCCGGTGCTCACCCACGCCGACCTGTGCCTGGACCCCGCGCATCGCACGGCCACCCGGGCCGGCCGGCTGTTGCGCCTGAGCCCCAAGGAGTTCGCCGTGCTGGAGCGGCTGCTGGCTGCCCAGGGGCGGGTCGTCACCACCGAGGAACTGCTCACGTCGGTGTGGGACGAGATGGCCGACCCGTTCACCACAACCGTCAAGACCACGGTCAGCCGGCTGCGCGCCAAACTCGGCGAGCCGGCCGTGATCGAGACGGTGCCGCCCGGCGGCTACCGGATCTGGCGGGGAGGCACCCCGTGACCAGGCTGCCCCGGCGCACCGTGCGGTTCCGGCTCACCCTGCTCTACGGCGGACTGTTCCTGCTCGCCGGCGTCGCCGTACTGACCCTGACCTACGTCCTCGTCGTCCACGCGACCGCGCCCAGGGCCGTCGTCGTGCGGGACGTGCACGGAACCGAGCAGGTCACCAGCGTCGACGCCACCAAGGCCGCCGCACCGAGCGGCACCGGTTTCGGCGACCAGGTGCGTCAACTGCGCGACCAGGCGGTTCGCCAGCACGACGCCGACCTGCACCAGCTGCTCGTGCAGTCCACGGTGGCCCTCGGCGCCGCGGCGGTGCTGGCCTTCGCCGCCGGCTGGTTCGTCGCCGGCCGGGTGCTGCGGCCACTGCGCGCCATGACCACCACCACCCAGCGCATCTCCCAGCACAACCTGCACGAGCGGCTGTCGCTCACCGGCCCGCGGGACGAGGTCAAGGACCTCGCCGACACCATCGACGGGCTGCTCGCCCGGCTCCAGGCCGCCTTCGACGTGCAGCACCGCTTCGTCGCCAACGTCTCGCACGAGCTGCGCACCCCGCTCACCTGGCAACGAGCCCTGCTGGAGGTTTCCCTCACCGATCCCGACGCGACCGGCGACACCCTGCGCGACACGATGGCCGAACTCCTCACCTCCGGCCAGGACCAGGAACGGCTCATCGAGGCCCTGCTCACGCTGGCCACCAGCGAACGCGGCCTCGACCGGCGCGACCCGGTCGACCTGGCCGACCTCACCCACGACGTGCTGCGCCAGCGCGCCGGCCAGCCGGCCGGCGCGGCACCGGAACTGGTGACCGACCTGGCCGAGGCACCGGCCGCCGGCAACGCCGACCTGCTCAAACGCCTGATCGCCAACCTGGTCGACAACGCCTACCGGCACAACACCGCCGGTGGCCGGGTCGACGTGCGCACCGGGGTCCGCGACGGCCAGGCCGTCCTCACGGTCGCCAACACCGGCCCGGTCATCGCGGCGGCCGAGATCACCCGGCTCCTGGAGCCGTTCCAACGGCTGGCCGGGGAGCGCACCAGCCACCCCGACGGCCACGGCCTCGGCCTGTCCATCGTCGCGGCCGTCGCCACCGCCCACGACGCGCGGCTCACCGTCCAACCCAGACCCGGCGGCGGCCTGGACGTCGAGTTGACCTTCCCCGGCCCGCACCGATCGCCGGTCGTGCGCGAAACCGGGGCTACGATGTGGGCGTGACCAGCCCTGGACCGTGGCGATGACCTCCGGCGAAAGCGACCTGCCCGACTGGGTTCCCGAGGGCGTCGAGGTGACGGTGCCGAACGCGGCCCGCATGTACGACTACACGCTGGGCGGCTACCACAACTTCGCCGTGGACCGGGAGTACATCGAGAAGGCGATACAGGCGATGCCCGGCATCGTCGCGGTCGCCCACGCGAATCGCGCGTTCGTCGGCCGGTCCGTGCGCTGGTTGGTCAAGGAGGGTGTCCGGCAGTTCCTGGACATCGGTTCGGGCATTCCGACGCTGGGCAACGTGCACGAGGTCGCCCAGGAGGCCGCGCCGGACGCGCGGGTGATGTACGTGGACATCGACCCGGTGGCCGTCGCGCACAGCGAGGCGTTGCTGGCCGGCAACGACCTGGCCGGCGTGATCCAGGCCGACCTGCGGCAGCCGTCCGACATCCTGTACCACCCGGATGTCCTGGCGCTGCTGGACTTCGCCCAGCCGGTCGCGGTGCTGCTGAACGCCGTCATGCACTTCCTGCCCGACTCCGACCACCCGCTCGACATCATGGCGGCGATCAGGGAGGCGCTGCCGTCCGGCGGCTACGTGGTGATGACGCACGGCACGGAGGCGCGGGACACCGCACGGGAACAGGAACGGGTGGCCGAGCTCTACCAGTCCACGCCGACGTCCTTCCACCTGCGGGACGAGGACTACGTGCGCCGCATGTTCGACGGCTTCGAACTCGTCGAGCCGGGCATCACGACGGTGACCGCGTGGCGTCCCGACCCGGACGAGCAGGACGATCCGCCGCAGGACTCCATTCTCGCGGTCGTCGGGCGCAAACCCTGAGCGTCACGGTGTCGACGGCTTGGTGGCCACGCCGGCCAGGATGAACGCCCGCGCCAGGTCCCCGGTGTAGCCGGGCGCTGCCGGGTCCGGCCACTGCGGTGTCCACACCAGACCCGGCTCGATCAGCGGCCAGTCGCCGAAGAAGCCGGCGACCTCGGCGCGGCTGCGGAACACGCCAGGGTTGGTGGCCTGCTCCTCGTAGTCGGCGCGGACCCGTTCCGCGGCCTGCCGGGCCGACTCCGGCAACGCCTCGCCGGTGGCGTGCGACAGCACCAGGTACGACCCCGGCACCAGTTGGTCCCGCAACCAGCGCACGGCCCGCATCGGATCACGATCGTCCGGCACGAAGTGCAGCATCGCCACCAGCAGCAGTCCGATCGGCTCGCCGGGCAAGATCAGCCCGGTGCCCAGCACCTCGTCCCACAGGGCCTCGGTGTCCAGCAGGTCGGCGCCCAGCGCGGCGTGCCGGGCCGGGTCGCCTTCCTTGCGCAGCAACAGTTGTGCGTGCGAGTGCGCGACCGGATCGTGGTCGACGTAGACCACCCGGGTGCGACCGGGCGCCACCTGGTCGGCGACCTGGTGCACGTTGCCGACGGTGGGTAGGCCGGAACCGACGTCGACGAACTGCCGCACCCCGGCCGCCACCAGGTGCCGCACCGCGCGTTGCAGAAACCCCCGGTTCTCCCGCGCGATCATCGGCATGTCCGGGTAACGGGCGATCTGGGCCTTGCCGAACTCCCGGTCGATGGCGAAGTTGCAGGCACCGCCGAGGTAGTAGTCGTAGACCCGGGCCTCGGAGGGGCGGTCGATGCTGCGCCGCAGCGAGCCGTCGAACGTGTCGTCGGTGTCCGTTTCCGTCACCAGCACTTTCTACTCGGGCGAGTGGCCTGTGGACAACCCGCGGCCCACCAGCCTGGCATGCTGCAGAATCCTGGAGAGGAGGTGCCGCGTGGACGCGGTCGGGGTGGTCGACTACCACACCGCGGGGGAGCCGTTCCGGATCGTCGTGTCCGGCGCGCCGGACATCCCGGGGGCCACGGTGTTGGCCCGGCGGGAGTTCGCCCGGCGGTCGGCGGACGTGGACGCGGTGCGGCGGTTGCTGGTGAACGAGCCCCGTGGGCACGCGGACATGTACGGCTGCTTCGTGGTGCCACCGGACGACGGCGGCGCACATTTCGGGGTGTTGTTCTGGCACAAGGACGGCTACTCGACGGCGTGCGGCCACGGAACCATCGCGCTGGGCGTGTGGGCGGTGACCACCGGGCTGGTGCCCGCCTCGCCGGACGGTGTCACCGACGTGGTGGTCGACGTGCCGTCCGGCCGGGTGGTGGCGCGGGTGAACCACGCCGGCGTGTCGTTCCGCAACGTCCCCGCCTACCCGGTGGCCCGCGATGTCCCGGTGGCCACGCCACGGGGGCCGGCGCGGGTGGACATCAGTTACGGCGGTGCGCTGTACGCCTCGCTGGACGCCGCGTCGGTCGGGTTGACCGTGGCGCCGGAGCACTACGCGGCGCTCATCGCCACCGGTCGCGCGGTCAAGGCGGCGCTGCGCGACTCGCCGCACGCCCGGCACCCCGAGGACGGCCGGCTGGACGGCATCTACGGCACCATCCTGTACGACGACCTGGGCACCGACGCGACAGGCCCGCACCAGCGCAACGTCACCGTGTTCGCCGACGGCCAGGTCGACCGGTCGCCGTGCGGTTCCGGCACGTCGGCCCGGCTGGCGCTGCTGGCCGAGGACGGCCGGATCACCGCCGGTCAGGTGCTGCGCCACGACTCGATCGTCGGCACGACGTTCCTGGGCCGCGTCGTGGGGCGCACTGTCGCCGCTGGTCGGCCTGCCGTGGTCACCGAGATCGAGGGCAGCGCCTTTCGGACCGGCACTGCCAGGTTCGAGTTGGATCCGCGTGATCCGCTGGGCACTGGTTTCGTGTTGCGCTGACCGTGCCGGCGGTCACCGGGGGATGGCCAACGCCGCCGTGGTCTGTTTGCATGGCTGGCATGCGAATCCATGTCGCCGACAACCTGTGCGTGAGCGTGGAAGACGTCGATTTCCTCAACCCGAACCGGCTGGCGGACGGCCGGGAACGCGGGGTCCGGGTGGAGTTGCGGACGATCGAGCCCGACGCCGGACCCGGTTCGATCTACGTGTCCCGTGGCCTGTCCGTCGGCCGCGGGCTCTGCCGGTTCGACCTGCTGGAGTCGGCACCGGGTGCGCGGGACCGGATGCACTGGCACCCGGAGATGACCGACGGCGAGCCGAGCCAGCGGGTGTTCGATCCGGAGCTGCGGGCCGACCCGCTGGCGTTCCTCGGCGCCCGGCTGCGGGACGTGGTCGGACTGCTGGAACTGGTCGGTGTGACGCGGCCGGACCGGTTCGCCGACGCTGCCCGGACGTTGGCCGGGCTGGCGGACGTGATCGTCGCGGACGTGGCCGCGAGCCTGGAGCGCCAGCGCCGCGACCCGTGGCCGGAGGTGCGGGAACGCGACGAGCGCGGCATGGCGGTCGCGGTGGCCGGCTGACCGTCCGGTTTACCCGATTGTCGTGGTTCGCCCGCCCACGATCTGAACGATCTGGACGCGGACCCACCGTTGGGCGACGCTGGTGTCCACCGTCCGGAGAGGAGAGCGCGATGGCCCAGCCCAGCGAGCACGACATCGACCCGACCTTCTACCGGAGTGCGTCGGAGGCCATCGCCGCGCCACCGGAAACCCTCGCCTACCTGGTCGCGTTCGACCGTTCCGCGCGGCGACCGGACGCGCTGGTCGTGCTGGACACCGATCCGGCGTCGGACCGCTACGGCGACGTCGTCGGCTGGAGCGACCTGCCCACGCGGGGGGACGAGCTACACCATTTCGGCTGGAACGCGTGCAGCAGCGCCCTGGCGCACGCCGGGCACCACAGCGACGGGCTGCACCGCAGGTACCTGCTGCTGCCCGGGCTGCGCTCGTCCGACATCCACGTCTACGACACCCAACCGGACCCCCGGCAGCCGACCCTGGTGCGTACCGTGCCGGCCGGTCAGCTCGCCGAGCAGGCGGGCTACTCGCGGCCGCACACCCTGCACTGCGGTCCGGACGGGATCTTCCTGTCCTGCCTGGGCGGCGCGAACGGCGCCGAGGGGCCGGGCGGGATCGCGCTGCTGGACCACGACACGTTCGACGTGGTGCGCGCGTGGGAGACCGACCGCGGGCCGCAGTACCTGGCCTACGACGCCTGGTGGCACCTGAACCAGAACACGCTGATCACCAGCGAATGGGGCACGCCGTCGATGATCGAGGACGGCATCAACCCGGAACTGTTGCTGGGCAACAAGTATGGCCACGCGCTGCACTTCTGGGACCTGGCCGAGGGCAGGCACCGGCAGCGCGTCGACCTCGGCGCGGAACACCAGATGGTGCTGGAACTGCGCCCGTCGCACGACCCCGAGGCGACGTGGGGTTTCGTCGGTGTCGTGGTGAGCACCGCGGACCTGTCCGCGTCGGTGTGGCGGTGGCACCGGGAGGGCGACGAGTGGCTGGTGGACAAGGTCATCACCATTCCGGCCGAGCCGGCGCCCGCCGAGCGGTTGCCGCCGGCGTTGCAGCCGTTCGGCGCGGTGCCGCCGCTGGTGACCGACATCAACCTGTCCGTCGACGACCGGTTCCTGTACGTGTCGTGCTGGGGCACCGGTGAGCTGAAGCAGTACGACGTGGGCGATCCGGCGCGGCCGCGCGAGGTCGGCTCGGTCCGGTTGGGCGGCATCGTCGGCCGCGTCGCCCATCCGTCCGAACCGGACACTCCGCTGGCCGGTGGGCCGCAGATGGTCGAGACGAGCAGGGACGGCAGGCGGGTCTACGTGACCAATTCGCTGTACGGGGCGTGGGACGACCAGTTCTACCCGGACGGGGTCGGGGCGTGGCTGGCCAAGCTGGACACGGACCCGTCCACCGGTGGCGGCCTGACCGTCGACGAACGGTTCTTCCCGCACGGTGACCAGTTCCGTGGCCTGCGCACCCACCAGGTGCGGCTCGGCGGCGGTGACGCCTCGTCCGACTCCTACTGTTACCGCTGAACTCGATATGTCCGAACAAGCGCACCAGACGGTGTAACGATTCCCTCCCGGCCCGCGAAATGTGGGTGCTGGCGGCGGCCGGCGCGTGTCTGGTCCTCGCCGCGGCCGTGGCCGGCCCCTGTCTACCGGCCAATTCCGCTGTGGCGCGGCTGTTCGCGGTGCGCACGACGGTGCAGAGCGCGATCACCCAGGCGGCTTTGCGGGTGGCGGCGATTGTTGTTTTCGCCGTGCTCGCGTTGTATTTCATCGGCAAGGCGCGGCTGGAGAGCGCGCTGGCGTACCGCTCGTATCTCGGCGAGCCGGCCGCACCCCTGACCACCAGGACCGCCGTCGAGACCGCCGCGCGGCGCTACGTCGACCACTGCGACGGCAGGCTCGACGACCACGACCGCGCACCGCTGTAACCCGGCGTCGTACTCCTGGGCTGACGGGCATTCCGCCGTCACCACAGGAGGAGGATCTGATGCGTCTGCGCATTCTGGGCAGCGGGCTGGCCATCGTGGCCGCCGCGGTCGCGACCACGGTACTGGCCGGACCCGACGCCTTCGCCAGCCACGGCGGCGGCGACGGCAGCGGCAGTGGCCGGCCGTGCGGCACCGCGACGGCCACGTCGGGGCAGGGCACGCTGGGTTCGGCGTTCACGCTCAAGTCGATGTACGACGACGACGGCGCCGTGCCGGGAGTGGTCGTCGGCGAGGAGTTCGAGATCAACACCGAGGCGGTCGGCCAGCACTGGACGGTCCAGTTGGCCGACAACGGCGTGGTGTTCCTCGACCAGGACCTGGTGTCCACCGCGACCGGCATCAAGGCCATGAGCATGACCCCGGCGCAGCCGGGCGACCAGGTGATGACCGCGCACGCGGTGAACACCGACGACGGCGAGACCGTCGACGGCACGGTGACGCTCGACCCGCCACCGGCGGGATGCGGTCACTGACCAGCACGTCGGGGGGTCTCGGCCCGGCCGCCACGCGGCCGGGCCGAGGCACGTTCAGGCCGGGTGTAACCCGCGCCCGTATGAATGGGTGTGGGGGCAGAACCTGACCGGGAGCGGGCCATCGACCCGCCGCGCCTGCGGGCGGTCGACGCCGACGCCTACCCGGACTGGGAGTCGATCTACCGGGACAACGTCGGCTGGGTCTACCGGATGCTGTTCGCCAAGGTGGGCAGCAGGCCGGATGCTGAGGACCTGACCACCGAGGTGTTCCTGGCGGCGCTGGGTCCGCTGCGGGTGTCGGCGTCGGTCCGGGAGGTCCGGTCGTACCTGGTCGCGACCGCGCGCACGGTCCTGGCCGACCACTGGCGGCGCACCCTGGGCCGCGAGTTGACCACGCTGGACGAGAACCTGGCCGAGCGGGAACTGGACGACGGCGGCGGCCTGGACCGGCTCGCCGAGGCGGAACGGATACTCGCCGAACTGCCGGAGAACTACCGGACCGTGCTGCGCCTGCGCTACCTGCTGGGGCATTCGCTGAAGGAGGCGGCCGGCGCGCTGGGTGTCACGGTGGGCAATGTGAAGGTGTTGCAGCACCGGGCGCTCAAGGCGGCCGCCAGGATCGCCGAGCGGATGGGGGTGTGAGCATGTTCGGAGCACGGCGGTTCGTGGCGAACCTGTTGCACCAGCGCCGGCAGGGACGGTTGCGGGTCGATCCGGCGTTGGACGCCGAACTGCGCACCGCGATCCTGCTGCGCTCGGCCCGGGTGGGCGCCGACTCGGTGCGCGAGGAGTTCGTGTCCGCGCTGTACCAGCGCCTGGCCACCGAACTGGGCGGCGTGCCGGCGCCGGCCGGCCTGCCCAGG
>DATEPR010000368.1:0-3495 GCA_035273045.1 Pseudonocardiaceae bacterium
CGTGCAGCCACCGTTGCCGGGCGGTGCCGGCGGACTGCTCGGCGGCGGTACCGGCGTACCGGGCGGTGTGGTGGGCGGTGTGGTGGGCGGCGTCGCGGGCGGGGTCGACGGCGGCGGTGTCGTGCCGCCACCACCCATCCCGGTGACCTCGCCGTGCCCGCCGTCGAACATCACGTCGGAGCAGCCGTAGAACGTCTCCTGACTGTCCGACCGGGACCACACCGAGTAGATGATGTGGCGACCGGTCTTGCCGGACGGCAGCGTGCCGTTCCACCAGTAGTGGCCGTCGTCGGTGCCCGGACCGCCGTTCGCGGCCGGGTTGGTCACCTGGGAGAACGGCGTCGCCTCCAGGTCGCTCCAGGCCAGTGGCCGGGTCGGGCTCCAGCTGTCCTTCGTGACGTACAGCGAGAATGTGCCCGGGTGCTTGGCCCAGTCGTTGTAGTCGAACTCCATCGTCGCGCCGGACGTCAGATGCGTCACCGGCCAGTCGTCACGGGCCAGGTTGTAGCCGGTGAAGTCGTACGGGCCGCCGGTACCGCCGCTGCACAGCTGGCCGTCCGGGATGAAGCCGGCCATCCGGCCGCCGCCGTCCGAGCGCAGCACGGCGAACCAGTTGTACAGCGACGTGGTGCCGCTCTTGGCGACGGCCGCGGCGCAGGCCGGGTTCTTCGGCTCGATCGCCCCGGTGGCCGGGTTCCGGCCGTCCTTGTAACACAGGTAGGTACGGCTGCCCGGCATCATCATCGCGCCGTGCGCGGACGCCGCGGTGGGCAGTACCACCGCCCCGGCGCCGACCGCGAGCAGTACCGCCGCGGAGTAGAACAGCGATCGTCGTCTCATCATCCCTCCGGGAACAGTCGGGCGTAGTCGGCGTACCCGGTGGCGACGTCGACCTGGGCCCAGAAGCGGTGGTAGTTGAAGGTGGGTGCCGGGCCGCCGTTCAGGTACGACTGCACCTTGGGGAAGTCCGGGTCGTTGCGGTAGAAGGACCGGATGTCCAGGAAGGACACGCCGGGCTTGATGACGTCGCCGTTCGGCATCTTGCCGGACCAGCCCGGCGGGATGTAGATGCCCTGACCGGTCGACGCGTCGTACGTGTCGTCGAACCGCTTGTAGTCCTCGCGGGTCTCGGTCACCGAGACGCCCTTGGCGTCCTTGTGCTTCCAGATGCCGTCGAGCAGGCCCTTGGCCGCGGTCTTGGCCGCCGTGTTGCCGGACTTGGCGGCGTAGTAGGTGAGCAGTTTCGCGTACGAGCCGGCCACGCCGACGTCGTTGGTGTAGTCCGCGATCGTGACGTGCAGGCCCGTGTTGGCCTGCGGGGCGGCCGGGTTCCAGGTGTTCGGCTTGCCGGACCACTTGAGGGTGGACGGGATCTGGTAGTCGGTGGCGCCGATCGTGGTGTTGGCCAGCGCCCAGGCGACCCACTTGTCCAGGATCGACTTGGCCTTCGCGTCGCCGCTGGCGTAGTAGTACTCGGCGAGCCGTTCCAGCGACCAGGCCTGGAAGCCGAACCACTGGTTGGACGGCGGGTCCTCGTACACCGGCGCCTCGACGTACGCCAGGCCGTAGAACGTCGGCGTACCGGCCGGCGGGGCCGAGTAGTCGCCGCCCCAGCTGTTCGTCGCGCCACCGGCGATCGCGCCCTCGGCGGACTGCAGCCACTGGTAGAACTCGAGCTGCCGGCCCAGGCTGGTCTGCCAGTCGCTCTTGCCGGTGGCCGACTTCGGTGCCATCGCCGACACGTTGGTCAGCGCCCACGCCGCCATCGGGTTCTGGTAGCCGAAGTGGTCGTGGCTGGAGCCGATCCGCCACGCCCAGCCGGCGCTCGCGTCGTACGCGCCGCCCCAGGCGTAGTACCAGCTCAGCAGGTAGCTCGAACTGCTCTTGCCGGAGCCGGCCGGGCACCCGGTGGAGGTGCAGCCCGGGTTCTTGAAGTACTTGTCGAAGAACGAGTACCGCAGGTAGTCACCCATCTTGGCGGCGTTGGCCACCGCGGCGGAGACCTGCGACGCCTTGCCCTGCGCCGAGGCCCAGGTGTACGCCCAGTACGCGGCCTGGATGGCGCGCGAGTCGGCGTCCGGGGCGTCGGTGTACTTCCACTGCCTGGCGTACGAGCTGTCCTTGGTGAACAGGTCCAGGTAGCCGTTCGGGCCGCCGAACTTGAACGTGTCGCAGGCCGGCTGCGGCACGGTCTCCCACGTCGACTCCTGCGGGCCGCGCTGGAACGTGTTGATGTACGCGACGCGGGTGGTGCCGTCGCCGCAGTGGCCGAAGCCGTACGTGTTGTCCACGTCCAGCAGCCAGTGCATCGCGTAGATGTCGTCGGTGCCGTACGCGCTCTTCAGCTCCGCGGCCAGCGGGTCCGAGCCCACCGAGACGCTGCTGTCGAGCTGGGACGGGTACTGCGACGGCTGCGGGTGCTCGGCCGCGTAGGTGGCCGGCTTGCTCGCGTTGTAGTTCGCGTTCGTGGGCTGGTCGGCGTGCGACGGGATGATGTACTTCTCCATCGTCGCCCAGGCGGAGTTGAACGGCGCCCAGTCCCCGCTCGCCTGGCCGTGCTCGGCCTCCAGCCACAGCCAGTAGCTGAACGCCTCGGACGTGGTCTCGTGACCCTGGTCCGGCGCCTCGTCGATCAGCGTCTCGATCGAGTGGTACGGCACGCCCTCCGGGCTGAAGTACCCGTTGGCCGGGTTCTTGATGTCGTTGTACATCTGCGTGAACCGGGCGTCCACGCTGCCCTTGGACACGACCGTCACGCCGACGTTCGCGGCGGTGTAGCCGGAGCTGGTCGCCGAGATGGTCGCCGTCGAGTTGACCGTGGCCGCGCTGGTCGCGGAGACGGTCACGGTCTGGCCGGTGGACCAGTTGGACGGCGTGAACGTCAGTGACGCCGGCGCGGCGGACACCGTGGTGGCGCCGGCGCTGCGGGCCACCGCCACGGTCACGTTCGCCGCGGGTGCCTTCGCGAGCGCCACCTTGAACGTGGCGCTGTCACCGGGCGACACCGTCACCGAGGACGCGTCGGCGACGATCGCCGGGGTCGTGCTGGCGTCGACGAACACCGGTACGTCGGCGGTGCTGCTCTTGACGCCGGCCGAGTCGTACGCGACCGCCTGCAGGTGGTAGGCCGCGGTCTGGGCCGG
Organism: Pseudonocardiaceae bacterium; assembly: GCA_035273045.1. Classification (GTDB taxonomy): domain Bacteria; phylum Actinomycetota; class Actinomycetes; order Mycobacteriales; family Pseudonocardiaceae; genus DATEPR01. Next base: position 3,144 of record DATEPR010000368.1, read on the forward strand.
CACGCCGGTCCAGGTGTACGCGTACGGCGCCTCGGTGTCGGTGTTGAGCAGCAGGCCGTCGTGGTAGAACTCGACCTTGCTGACGGTGTTGCCGCTCGCCGCGGTGGCGGTGGCGGCGATCGGGATGGACGCCGGCGCGGTGTACCGGGTGTTCGCGGCCGGGCTGCTGATCTGGACGGTCGGTGCGGCGGCGGCGCCGTTGCAGGGCGTGCCGTTGACCGTGAACGCGGCCGGCACCGGGTTGGCGGAGCCGAACGCGCCGTTGAAGCCGGTGCTCACCGTCTGGTTCGTGCCGACGCTGCCGTTCCACGCGGCGTTCGTCACGGTGACGTGCCGGCCGCTCTGCGCGTAC
>DATEPR010000369.1:0-3305 GCA_035273045.1 Pseudonocardiaceae bacterium
TCCTCGCCCACGCTGACCACGAGCCAGGAGCCCACCACGACCGCCGTCCCGTCGACGGCCAAGGGGGTGCTCGGGCCGTTCGGCGCCGACGGTGTCTGGCTGGGCATGCCGGCCCGGCTGGCGGCGCGGCTGGCGGTCGGCAGGTCGCCGCTGCCGCCCAAGGCGCTGGGCATGTCGGGGTGCGTCGGTTACGCGATCTTCGTGCCGACACCCGAGCCGCCGGCCACCGCCGGTTCGGCGCGGGTGAGCAAACCGGGCCTGATCACCGTGGTGATCTCGCCGAGCCAGGGTGTCGTCGAGCTGGGCGGCGTGACCTCGCTGCGCACGCCGGAGGGCATCGGCCTGGGCACGTCGGCGAAACAGGTCTACGCCACGTACCGCAAGGTGGGCTATCCGGCGCGCCTGCCCACCACGCTGCTGGCCGGGGTGCCGGGCAACCTCGCCGCCGCCTATGTGTTCAATGTGGACAGTGCGGGCATCGTGCGGTCGATCTGGCTGCGCGTGGAGGGCGATCCGCACTGCCGGTGAACGCTCTCAATGAGAGCTGAAATCGCGACTTCGACGTGCTGATCGTCGCGGCCGCGGCGCTGGTCATTTACAAGGGCGCCCGGGACACCGGACAGGACATGCACCGCGGCCCGCCGCGCCCCGAGCCCAGTTCCGACCCGGAGATGCGCAGCACCTCGATGCCGGCCGCCTCCAGCCGCGCGTTGGTCTCCACGTTGCGCTCGTAGGCCACGACCACACCCGGTGCCACGGCGAGCGTGTTGTTGCCGTCGTCCCACTGCTCGCGTTCCGCGGTGACCGGGTCCAGGCCGGTGTCGATCACCCGCAGCCGGTCGATGCTCATCGCCTTCGCCGCCGCCGTCAGGAACGGCTCCGGGCCGTCCACCCGCACGCCGTCGTCGCCGTCCGGGCGCAGCGGGTACGCGGACAGGGAGTCGCGGATCGCCGGGTACATCACGAATGCGTCGGAGTCCACCATGGTGCACACGGTGTCCAGGTGCATGGTGGCGCGCTGCTGCTCGATCGGCACGGCGAGGACGGTGTGCGCCAGGCCGTCCGCGAACGCCGACCGGGCCAGCGCCTCGGCACCGGCCGGCGACGTCCGCTCGCCGACCCCGACCGCCAGCACACCCGGTGCCAGCGCCAGCACGTCACCGCCCTCGACCGGCGCCGAGTGGGCACCGTAGGCGCGGGCGGTCTGCCGGAACCGGGGATGGTAGGCGTAGATCAGGTCCGTGATGGCCGACTCCCGCCGACGCGCCGGCATGATCAGCGACGCCACCGCCACCCGGTCACCGATCCACACCGACGAGTCCCGGGTGAACAGCAGGTTCGGCAGCGGATCGATGGCGAAGTCGTGCGGCTGGTGCATCTGGCGGACCAGGGAGGCGCCCTCGGCGACCGGCAGCTCCTCGAACGTCATCCCGGCGGTCAGCACACTGGCCAGGGTCTCCGGGGACACGCCGGACAGGTGCGAGCGCAGCGCGTCCGCCAGGTGCAGGCCCAGCCGCAGCTCGTCGACGCAGGCGTGCACCCCGGCGGCGTGCGCCCGGGCGTCGCACAGTGCCGTGATGAGGAGATCACCGAGCAGCAGCACCTCGACGCCCCGGCCGGCCAGCAGCTCGGCGAACGCGTCGTGCTCGGCCTGCGCCCGGTCCACCCACGGGATGCCGTCGAACAGCAACTGGTCGTTGTTGCGCGGGGTCAGCCGTTTGAGCTCCGGGCCGGGCCGGTGCAGCAGGACGGTGCGGAGCGGACCCACCTCGCTGTCGACCCGGTGGTCGGCGCTTGCCTCGGTCACACGTCGCAGCGTAGCTATTTGAGGAACGAGAGGTGGTTCACCAGCAGCGCGTACCCGACGAACGAGATGACGTCCAGCAGCGTGTGCGCCACCACCATCGGCCAGAGCCGGTTGGTCCGCTGCCAGATCCGGCCGAACACCAGGCCCAGCACGAAGTTGCCGACGAACCCGCCGAAGCCCTGGTACAAGTGGTAGGAGCCGCGCAGCACGGCCGCGGACACCACGGAGGCGTTCTCGCTCAGTCCGAGCTGCCGCAGCCGGCTGATGAAGTAGCCGAGCACCAGCGCCTCCTCGGCCCAGGCGTTGGCCGCGGCCGCGATGACCAGCACGGGGACCCGCCACCAGGTGTCGGTCAGCGTGCTCGGCTGGACGGTCAGGTTCAGGTCCAGGGCGCGGGCCGCGAAGTACAGCGACAGGCCCGGAATGCCGATCAGCGCGGTCAGCCCGAGTCCCAGCCGGATGTCCGGTCCCGGCCGGAACCGGCTCAACCCGATCTCGGCCAGCCGGAACCCGGCCCGGTACAGCAGGTAGACGCCCAGGCAGCCCCAGGCCAGCAGCTTCGTGATGTTCGCCAACTGGCCCAGGAAGTCCAGGAACTCGGCGTGCGCCTGCGGCACGTTGATCGCCACGTGCTGCCGGTTCAGCGGAACCGCTTTGAGCAGCGAGTCCAGCAGCGAGATCAGACTGGTGACCCCGGCCAGTCCCAGGCTGATGGCGAACACGATGACGATCTCGATCCGCACCATCCGGCGCTCGTCCGGATCGTCCACGTACCGGACCCCGGCCGGCTGCTCGGGCACCACCCAGGCCCGGACACGGTCGCGCACACCGATCATCGTAGGCAGCGCCAGGGTTTCCCCCACGTCAACCGCTCAGGACTGTTCTAGGACCGAATACTGGGAAAAGTCGTCGTCATCCGGTTTCGGCGGGTTCAGTGCGGCCAGTCGCGCCTCCGGGGTGGGCGGCCGCTCCGGGTCGAACAGGCTGGCCCGCTGCTCGTCGCTCAGCCGGCTGATCGCCCGTTCCACGTTCGCCACCCTGCGCGACCCGACCTCGTTGAACGCCCGGCTCCGCACCACGGCCCGCACGTCCTGCCGTCCCCCGAGCACGTCCGCCACCAGTCGCCGGATCTCCGGGTCGCCGCACTGCCGCCCGAACACGGCCAGGTTCGCCCGCAACTCGCGCGCCCGGGCCTCGTCCCCCCGTACCAGCCGGGCGATACCCGACCGCTCGTCCTCGACCCTCAACGCCGGCCACCCGTCCCGGCCGGAGTCTCGTCCTCGACCGGGCGCAGTCCCTCGGCCGCGTCCGCGTACCCGACCGTCGGCAACGACACCGAAACGCTGTAGTTCTGCAACACGCCCACCGCTGAGGTGATCCCGGCCATCGTGAACTGGAGGGCTGCCCACGCCTTCGCCCAGACTGTGGCCAGTTCGTGGATCTCCTTGACCACCTTGACGACCTTCGACGCTCCGATGACGTCGGTCAGCACATCGAC
>DATEPR010000370.1:0-8458 GCA_035273045.1 Pseudonocardiaceae bacterium
TCGCTGGTCGGGGACTACGAGGGCCTGCAGGTGTTCGACGCGAACAAGCCGCTGCTGCGCGAGCTGCGGGAGCGTGGCGTGCTGTTCCGCCAGGACAGCTACCTGCACCCGTACCCGCACTGCTGGCGGTGCCAGAAGCCGCTGGTCTACAAGGCGGTGTCCAGCTGGTTCGTGGCGGTCAGCAGCTTCCGGGACCGGATGGTGGAGCTGAACCAGGAGATCAACTGGGTGCCCTCGCACGTCCGGGACGGCCAGTTCGGCAAGTGGCTGGAAGGCGCCCGTGACTGGTCGGTGTCGCGCAACCGGTTCTGGGGTTCGCCGATCCCGGTGTGGAAGTCCGACGACCCGAACTACCCGAGGGTGGACGTGTACGGGTCGCTGGACGAGCTGGAGCGTGACTTCGGCGTGCGCCCGACCGATCTGCACCGGCCGCACGTGGATGAGCTGACCAGGCCGAATCCGGACGACCCCACCGGGAAGTCCGTGATGCGGCGGGTGCCCGAGGTGCTGGACTGCTGGTTCGACTCCGGGTCGATGCCGTTCGCCCAGGTGCACTACCCGTTCGAGAACGCCGACTGGTTCGAGCACCACTACCCGGGCGACTTCATCGTGGAGTACACCGCGCAGAGTCGCGGCTGGTTTTATCTGCTGCACGTGCTGGCCACCGCGTTGTTCGACCGGCCGGCGTTCCGCAACTGCGTGGCGCACGGCATCGTGCTGGGCGACGACGGGCAGAAGATGTCCAAGTCCCGGCACAACTACCCGGACGTCAACGAGGTGTTCGCCCGCGACGGGTCGGACGCCATGCGGTGGTTCCTGATGGCGTCGCCGATCCTGCGTGGCGGCAACCTGATCGTCACCGAGCGCGGCATCCGGGACGCCGTGCGGCAGGCCGTGCTGCCGCTGTGGAACTCGTGGTACTTCCTGGCGCTGTACGCGAACGCGGCCGGCCGGGACGGTGTCACCAGGACGGACAGCGAGCACGTGCTGGACCGGTACATCCTGGCCAAGACGCACGACCTGGTGGCCGACGTGACGGCGGCGATGGACGAGTACGACCTGTCCGGCGCCTGCTTCGCGATCCGCGACTTCCTTGAGGTGCTGACCAACTGGTACGTCCGGCGGTCGCGGGACCGGTTCTGGGCCGGCGACGCGGATGCGATCGACACGCTGCACACCGTGCTGGAGACCGCCTGCCGGGTGGCGGCGCCGTTGCTGCCGCTGACCACGGAGGCGGTGTGGCGCGGGTTGACCGGTGAGCGGTCGGTTCACCTCACGGACTGGCCGGCGGCGGACGCGCTGCCCGGCAACGACGCCCTGGTGTCCGTGATGGACGAGGTGCGGCGGGTCTGCTCGGCGGCGCTGTCCCTGCGCAAGGCCAACAAGCTGCGGGTTCGGCTGCCGCTGGCCCGGCTCGTGGTGGCCGCCCCGGACGCCGACCGGCTGGCCGACTTCGTCGAGCTCATCGCGGACGAGGTCAACGTCAAGCAGGTCGCGTTGACCACCGACGTGGCCGCGCACGGCCACTTCGACCTCGTGGTGAACGCGCGGGCGTGCGGCCCCCGGCTGGGTGCCGACACGCAGAAGGTGATCCGGGCGGTCAAGGCGGGCGAGTGGTCCACGACATCGTCCGGGGTCGTGGTCGCGGCCGGGATCGAACTGCTGGACGGCGAGTACGAACGGAAGTTGGTCGCCACCGACCCCGGTGCCACGGCCGCACTGCCCGGCGGCAACGGCCTGGTCGTGCTGGACACGACGGTCACCGATGAGTTGGCCGCGGAAGGGGTCGCGCGGGACGTGGTGCGCGCGGTGCAGCAGGCCCGCAGGGACGCCGGGTTGGACGTGTCCGACCGGATCACGGTGACCCTCGCGGTGGACGACGCCGTGGGTGACGCGGTCCGCGCGCACGAGGAGTTCCTGCGGTCGGAGACGCTGGCCAACGACGTGGCGTACGTTCCGGCCGGCGGTGTCGACGCGGACACGACGGCCACGGTGGGCGACGGCGCCACGGTCGGCGTGGTGGTCGCGCGGCGTTGACGGTGGCGCGGGTGAGGGACGCCGAACGGGTGCCGGGGTCCCCTCACCCGCACCCATGTCATTGACATACGCACCGTGGGGGCGGCGATACTGGCCGTATGGGCGTACACATCCAGGTTCGCGACGTGCCCGATGCCGTTTTCCTTGCGCTGAAGGCACGTGCGACCGGCAGTGGCCGGCCGCTGTCGGAGTTCCTGCGTGAGCTGCTGGAGGCGGCCGTGGCCGCACCGGCCGCGGTGGTCGCCCCTCGGACGCCGGACGGCCCGGTGGTCGCTCGCGACTGATCGCGTTGTGTCGTCCGCCGGGCGGGGTTTTCGGCCGGCGAGTCGACCACTCGACGGACGACACGTGCCCCGCGTGTTGCCGACCCGGGGCGAGTTGGCCGTTCGACGGACGACACCCGCGAACCGGATCGACCACGCCAACCACCAGACCGCATGTCGACCCTTCCGCGGCCAACTCGCCCTGCATCGCCGGGCCGCCTCGCGTGTCGTCCTTTCAGCGGACGACTCGGGAGGATCGGTTTGACCGCGCAACCAGCGGATCGTGTGTCGTCCTTCCAGTGGCCGACTCGCGGGTCTGCGGTGGCGGCCCAGGCGGTCGGCCTGCGTGTCGTGCGTTCAGTGGACGGCTCGTGGGGGGTCGGTTTGGCTGCGCGATCAGCGGATCGTGTGTCGTCCTTCCATTGGCCGACTCGCGGGTCTGTGGTGGCCGCGCAAGCTGTTGGCCTGCGTGTCGTGCGTTCAGTGGCCGGCTTATGGGGGTTGGTTTGGCGGCGCGATCAGCGGATCGTGTGTCGTCCTTTCACTGGCCGACTCGCCGGTCCGTGGCGGCCGCGCAAGCCGTTAGCCCGCGTGTCGTCCCCATAAGGGACGACACGCGGGCTGGGATCGTGGTTGCGCATGGCTGGTTGTGTTCGCGCGGTCGGGGTGTTGGCTGTTCAAGGGCGACGGTTGCGCTGGTTGGGGCGGGAGCGGTTGGGCCACGCGGGTCGTCGTTGCGGCGGGGTGATGTTGTCGTGGGTGAGTTTCGGTTCGCGGTTCGGGTCAAGGCGGGGGCTCGGCGGGCCGCTGTCGGGGGGCGGTGGGATGGGCGGTTCGGCGTTGCCCTCATTGTCGCCGTGACCGCGCCGGCCGTGGATGGGCGGGCCAACGAGGCCTTGTGCCTTGCCTTGGCCGACGCGCTGCACGTCTCGCGCCGGGATGTCCGGATCGTGTCCGGCACCGCCAGCCGGGACAAGATCGTCTCCGTCCCGTCCGCCGAGGTCGCGGCCAGGGTCGCCGCCTTGATCGGCAACGAACCCGGCGACCAGGGAGAATGGAAGTCCTAGCCGGGCCGGCGGAGGAGGTGTCGTGGTCCATCTCTCCGTCGTGCTGGGCATCTCCGCGGTCGTGCTCCTCGTCGCCGTGCTCGGCATCCGGTTCTCCCACCGCCTCGGCCTGCCCTCGCTCCTGCTGTACCTGGGAATCGGCCTCGCACTGGGCGAATCAGGCATCGGGATCCGGTTCGACAACGCGCCACTGACCCAGGCGCTGGGCATCGCGGCCCTCGTCCTGATCCTCACCGAAGGTGGCCTGACCACCCGGTGGCAGACCGTGAAGCCGGCCGTGGGGCTGGGCATCGTACTGTCCACTGTGGCCGTTGGCGTCAACGTCGTGGTGACCGGCGCCGCGCTGCACCTGTTGCTGTCCCTGGACTGGCGGACCGCGCTGCTGTGGGGCGCCGTGCTGTCGTCGACCGACGCGGCTGCCGTGTTCAGCGTGTTGCGCGGGATCGGGGTGAGCCGGCGGCTGGCCGGCGCGCTGGAGCTCGAATCCGGCATGAACGACGCGCCGGTGTTCATCGCGGTGGTCCTGCTCGCCGGCACCGACTCGATGTCCTGGACCACGCCGCTGCTGGTGCTGTACGAACTGGTCGCCGGGGCGGTCACCGGCGCGGTGCTCGGCTGGGGCGGTAGCTGGCTGCTGCGCCGGGCCGCGCTGCCCGCCACCGGCCTCTACCCGCTGGCCACGGTGGCCGTGTGCCTGCTCGCCTACGCGGCCGGCGATCTTGAGCACGGGTCCGGACTCCTCGCCACCTACGTGTGCGGGCTGGTGCTCGGCAACTCGCACCTGCCGCACCGGTCGGACACATTGTCCTTCGCCGAGGGGTTCGGCTGGCTGTCCCAGATCGGCCTGTTCGTGCTGCTCGGTCTGTTCGCGTCGCCACCGAGAGTGCTGACCGCCGTCGTTCCCGGACTGGTCGCCGGCGCGGTGGTGGTGCTGCTGTCCCGGCCGCTGTCCGTCGTGCTGGCGTCGCTGCCATTCCGCGTGCCATGGCGGGAACAGGCGTTCCTGTCCTGGTCCGGGCTGCGCGGCGCGGTGCCGATCGTGCTCGCCCTGATCCCGCTGACCGAGGGCCGGCCGGGCGCGCAGGAACTGTTCGGCGCCGTGTTCGTGCTGGTCGTCGTGCTCACCCTGGTCCAGGGCAGCACACTGCCGGCCATGGCGCGGCTGCTCGGGCTGGCCGAGTCGGTCAGCCAGGACGAACTGGAGATCGACTCGGCGCCGCTGGACCGACTGGACGCCGAGGTGATCCAGGTGCGGGTGCGGCCCGGCTCCCGGCTGCACGGCGTCTACCTGAACGAACTGCGGCTGCCCTACGGCGCCACGATCAGCCTGGTGGTCCGCGACGAGGAGGCGTTCACCCCGCACGGCAGGACCCGGCTGCGGGAGGGCGACGAACTGCTCGTCGTCGCCACTGACGCGGTCCGGGACGCCGCGGAACGCCGGATCAGGGCCGTGGACCAGGCCGGCCGATACGCTCGCTGGAAAGGCGTTGCGGACAGCTGAACGGCGGCGATCGCATGGGCATGGAGTTCGGCATCTTCGACTCGTTCGACCTCGGCCGCACCGAGCCCGGTGACGTGCTGGCCAGCCGGCTGCGGTTCGCCCAGACCGCCGACGAACTGGGCGTCGACCACTACCACGTGACCGAACACCACGGCACTCCGCTGTCGGTGTGCCCGTCGCCGAACATCTTCCTGTCCGCGCTCAGCCAGCGGACCACCCGGATGCGGTTCGGCGCGCTGGTGAACGTGCTGCCGGAGCACCATCCGTTCCGGTTGGCCGAGGAGATCTCCGTGCTGGACCAGTTGTCCGGTGGGCGGGTGGACGTCGGCGTCGGTTCCGGGGTGAGCCCTTACGAGTTGGCGGTGTTCGGCGTGGCGGCGGCCGACGCGAAGGCCGTCTACCGGGAACGGCTGGTCGAGTTGACCACCGCGCTGCGCACCGGGCGGCTGGCCGAGCACCACCTGTCCGTGCTGCCGGTGCAGCGGCCGTATCCGCCGCTGTGGTACGCGTCCAGCAACACGGCGTCCGCGCAGTGGGCCGGCGCCAACGCGGTCAACTTCGTCGGCCGGTGGAACGGCGGCGCGATCACCGATGCCGTGCGCGCCTACCGGGACGCCTGGGCCGACCACCGCGACGACCCGGACCGGCTCAACCCGCACGTCACCGAGCCGAGGGTGGGCATCGCGGCCGGGCTGGTCATCGCCGGCAGCGACGAGCAGGCCAGGGATGTCTACGGCCGGGCCAACGACCTGTTCTGCGAGCGGCTCACCCACCTGTGGCACCAGCACGACGACCACCGGGTGGACCGCGCGTTCGCTACCGAGACCACGCTGGCCAACGGCGCCGCCTGGGTGGGCACGGCCGACACCGTGCGGGACGTCGTGGTGCACCAGGTGGGCACGTCCGGCGTGAACTACGTGGAACTGTCCGTGTTCTTCGGCGACCTGACACCGGACCAGGCCGGGCACAGCCTGCGCGCGTTCGTCGACCGCGTGGCGCCCGCGGCCCGGCAGGCGTGCACCTGGTAGCCGAGCACCCCTTCTGGTACGGGACAATGGCGGGGTGAGCACCGAATCGGTTCCGGAAACAGCCTTGCCGCACCGGCGGATCTGGGTGCTGGTGGTCGTCGCGGTGGCGGCCCTGGCGCTGGATCAGATCGCCAAGTACCTGGTGGTGGCCAACATCGAAGGCGAGCCACCGGTGACCGTGCTGCCCGGCGTGCTGTACTTCGACGTCTTCCGCAACTCCGGTGCCGCGTTCTCCATGGCCACCGGCCTGACCTGGGTGTTCAGCCTGGTCGCGATCGGGGTGGCCGTGGCGATCGTGTGGATCGCGCCCCGGCTGCGGTCGGTCGGCTGGGCGTTCGGGCTCGGCCTGGTGCTGGCCGGCGCGCTGGGCAACCTGGCCGACCGGCTGTTCCGCGCGCCCGGCCCGCTGCGCGGCCACGTCGTGGACTTCATCTCCGTGTTCAGGCCGCTCGGCCAGGCGTTCCCCATCTTCAACCTGGCCGACTCGGCGATCACCGTCGGCGGTGTGCTGATCGTGCTGCTGGCGTTGCTCGGCAAGGACTACGACGGCGGCGTGGCGCGGCGCACCAAGGAGCAGCAGGCCGCCGAAGAACAGGAGCGGGCCGCGGAGCAGGACCCGGCGTCGTGACGTCGTCGCGCACCCTGCCGGTGCCTGACGGGCTGGACGGAATGCGGGTGGACGCCGGGCTGTCCCGGCTGCTCGGCCTGTCCCGCACGGTGGTGGCCGAACTGGCCGAGTCGGGTGACGTGCTGCTGGACGGGCGGGCCGCCGGCAAGTCGGACCGGCTGACCGCGGGCGCGTGGCTGGAGGTCACGCTGCCCGAGCCGGACGCGCCGGTGGAGATCGTCGCCGTGCCGGTGCCCGGCATGACCGTGCTGTACTCCGACGACGACGTGGTCGTGGTGGACAAGCCGGTCGGCGTGGCGGCGCACCCCAGTCCCGGCTGGTCCGGCCCGACCGTGGTGAGCGGGCTGGCCGCCGCCGGGATCACCGTGGCCACCAGTGGCGCCGCGGAACGGCAGGGCGTGGTGCACCGGCTGGACGTCGGCACCACCGGTGTGATGGTGGTGGCCAAGAGCGAACACGCCTACTCGGTGCTCAAGCGGGCGTTCAAGGACCGCACCGTGGACAAGCGCTACCACGCCGTCGTGCAGGGCCTGCCGGATCCGAGCCGGGGCACCATCGACGCGCCGATCGACCGGCATCCCAGGCACGACTACAAGTTCGCCGTGGTCGCCGGCGGCCGGCCGAGTGTCACGCACTACGAGGTGATCGAGGCGTTCCGCAACGCGTCACTGGTCGACGTGAAGCTGGAAACCGGCCGCACCCACCAGATCCGGGTGCACTTCGCCGCGCTGCACCACCCGTGCGTCGGCGACCTGACCTACGGCGCCGATCCGGTGCTGGCCGAACACCTGGGGTTGCGGCGGCAGTGGCTGCACGCCAGGTCGCTGGCGTTCGAGCATCCGGCGGACGGCCGTTGGGTCGAGTTCACCAGCCCCTACCCGGCCGATCTGGGCCACGCGCTGGACGTGCTGCGCGAGCAGTGAGCGCTACCGCTCGACGGTCCAGGTGAGCGTGTTCTGCTCGTCGTCCGGGCGGAAGCTCCACCGGACCGACATGACCTCGGTGGTCTCCGGCAGCACGTAGACGGTGTGCCCGCCGGCGGTCTCGCCGGGCCGCACGCCGATCCGGTGCGGCGGCCGGGACGACAGCGACACCGGCGCCTTGCCGACCGTCTGGCCGTCCTTCGCCACCAGCACCAGGTAGAGATCGGGCAGTTGCGGGAACGGAACCGAACCCCGGTTGGTCAGCTCGGTGTGCACGACGACGGACCGCTCACCTTCGCGCAGCCGGTAACCGGCGGCGGTGAACAGGAAGTCGGCCGGGTCGACGACCTCGACCAGGTGGATGGCGACGGGCTCGCCGTCCGCCCCGTCGCTGAGCAGCGTGTCACCCACCCGACCCTGCTGGCCCGGCGCGGCCGGCTGGGCCGCCGGTGCCGGTGTGCCGGGCGGGTTCCGGGTCGCCGGGCGGGTCGGCTGGTCACCCCTGGCCCACGACGCGCTCTGCGGCGGTCCCCAGGTGCTCTGCGGGTCCGGTCGCGGCGGCGGCGGTGGCGCCGGCGGCCGGCCGGGATACTGCTGCGGCGGCGGTGGGTAGCCGCGCTGCTGCGGGTAGGCGGGCGGCGGATAACCGCCCAGCGCACCGGAGATCGCGTTGCGCAGGCCGTACGGATCGCATTCGACGCCGACGATCAGCGGCAGCCCGGTCGCGGACAGCGCGACCAGCCGGGACGCCACCTCGCGCGGATCCATGCCCAGCCGGGCCGCGATGTCGTGCACCGCCGCCTTGCCCGTCTCGGCGACGAGCGAGAGCAGGCGGATGTCCACGGGATCCGGGGCGGCCACGCCTGGCAACGCTACCCGGTTGCCCAGGACCACGCCGAACCCGTCACACCGTCAGCGCACGGTTGTGCAGCACGGCCGGCCGGTCGCGGTGATCCATCCGGACCACCACGTCCGCGACCAGTTCCGGGTCGACCTCGGCGGCGTACCGGG
>DATEPR010000371.1:0-9642 GCA_035273045.1 Pseudonocardiaceae bacterium
ACCGGCGAGCGGCGCGGCGACGCTGATCTCGCCCGCCCTGGCGCGGCAGGCGGTGACCGGCGGCCGGCCACCGACGACGCTGGGCGCGCAAGGGATCTCGCCGGTGGACGCGGCGCCGCCGGACGTGGCGGTGCGGGTGTCGGAGGGGCCGCCCGGCCGGCTGCTGGTGCTGGCGGCGAACGACGAGGACAGCTGGCAGGCGACGATCGACGGCCAGGCGGCGCCGATCGTGCGGGCGTGGGGTCACCAGGTGGCGGTGACGGTCCCCACGACGGCGGCCGACGTGCGCGTCGCGGTCCCCACCACGCTGCGCGACGTCCTGCTGCTGGTCCAGGCGGCGGTGTTGCTGTTCACCGGCCTGACCGCGATCCCCGGCCGCGGGTAGCGGTCAGCCGTCGCCCTCGACCACCTCAGGGTCCAGGCCCAGATAGGCCGCCACCTGCTCGACCAGCACGTCGTGCACCAGGTCGGCCAGGTCGGCGCCGTCCCTGGCCCGCACCTCCAACGGCCGCCGGTACACCACGATCCGCGCCCGCGTCGGCTGGCCCCGCCGGTCCACTCCCGCCGGCACCAACCGGGCCAGCGGCACGTCGTGGTCCTCCAGCACCCCGTCCTCCCAGGCCACCGAGTGGTCCGGGTTCAACCGCAGGTCGGGCACGTCGTCGACGGCCACGTCCAGGTCGGTCAGCTCGGTCCGCCAGCGCGCCTCGATCGGCTCCAACGCCTCCAGCACGAGCCCGTCGAACCGCTCCGCCCGGCTGCGCGCCGCGGGCAGGTCGGACGGGTAGAGCAGCCCGCGCAGGCCCCTGCCGTGCCGGTCCCTGCGGGCCCGCCGGCGTCGCGCCGTGGAACGCACCATCACCTGACCATCATGCAGCTCGTCGGCAACCCGTGTGTCATGTCCCTGCCTGTCGGTGGCAGGCGCTATCGTCGGCGACTGTGCGGAGCGTGAGACGGTGCTCGCGGACCGGGTGTCTGAACCCGGCCGTCGCCACGCTCACCTACGCGTACGCCGACTCCACAGCGGTGGTCGGGCCGCTCGCCACGTACTCCGAACCGCACAGCTACGACCTGTGCGAGGAGCACGCCCTGCGCCTCACCGCCCCCCGCGGCTGGGAAGTCGTCCGACACGAAGGTGAGTTCGTGCCCCCGGAACCATCCGTCGACGACCTGACGGCCCTCGCGGAGGCCGTCCGGGAGGCCGGCAGAATGGACCGCCCGGTCGAACCGCCCGAGCCCGGTTTCACCTCCGGCCGCCGCGGCCACCTGCGGGTGCTGCCCGATCCGGTCGACGACTGACCCGCTCCCGGTAGGCTACGCGGTGCTACCGCCGGACTAGCCGAACGAACCTGGAGTTGGTGTGCGCGACCTGTCGGCCATCGTCAAGGCGTACGACATCCGCGGTGTGGTGGGCGAGCAGCTCGACACGGACATCGCCACCGCCGTCGGTGCCGCGTTCGCCCGGCTGGTCGGTGGCAAGGCCGTGGTCGTCGGGCACGACATGCGGGAGTCCTCGCCGTCGCTCGCGCGGGCGTTCGCGCAGGGCGTAACCAGCCAGGGCCTGGACGTCGTCTCCATCGGCCTGGCGAGCACCGACATGCTGTACTTCGCCTCCGGCCACCTCGACCTGCCCGGCGCGATGTTCACCGCCAGTCACAATCCGGCCCGCTACAACGGGATCAAGCTGTGCCGGGCCGGCGCGGCACCGGTCGGCCAGGACAGCGGCCTGGACCGGATCCGCGCCGACGTGGAGCAGGGCGTCCGCACACCGTCGGACGTCACCCCGGGCACGGTCACCGAGCGGGACCTGCTCGGCGCCTACGCCGACTACCTGCGTGGCCTGGTCGACCTGTCCGGCATCCGCCCGCTGAAGGTCGTGGTGGACGCCGGCAACGGCATGGGTGGCCACACCGTGCCCAGAGTGCTGTCCGGCCTGCCGCTGGACGTGGTGCCGATGTACTTCGAACTGGACGGCGACTTTCCCAACCACGAAGCCAATCCGCTCGACCCGAAGAACATCGTCGACCTCCAGGCGAAGGTGCGGGAGACGGGCGCCGACATCGGCCTGGCGTTCGACGGCGACGCCGACCGCTGCTTCGTGGTGGACGAGCACGGCGACCCGGTCAGCCCGAGCGCGATCACCGCGCTGGTGGCCGTCCGGGAACTCGCCAAGGAACCCGGCGGCGTGGTCATCCACAACCTCATCACGTCGCACGCGGTGCCGGAGATCGTCACCGAGCACGGCGGCCGGCCGGTGCGCACCCGCGTCGGCCACTCGTTCATCAAACAGAAGATGGCCGAGACGGGCGCGATCTTCGGTGGCGAACACTCGGCCCACTACTACTTCCGCGACTTCTGGCGGGCCGACACCGGCATGTTGGCCGCGCTGCACGTGCTGGCCGCGCTGGGTGGGCAGCAGGCGCCGCTGTCCGAACTGACCGCCGCCTACTCCCGGTACGCCGCCTCCGGTGAGATCAACTCCACCGTGGCCGACCAGGCCGGCCGGGCCGCGGCCGTGCGGTCCGCGTTCGCCGGCCGGGAGGGCGTGCGGATCGACGAACTGGACGGCCTCACCGCGGAACTGCCCGGCGGCTCGTGGTTCAACCTGCGGGCGTCCAACACCGAACCGCTGCTCCGGCTCAACGTGGAGGCACCGGACGCCGACGCGGTGGCGGCGCTGCGTGACGAGGTGCTGGCCATCGTCCGGGCGTGACCTCGGTGGCGGACGTCCGTTGACCACTTGTAATCGGAAAGAAGGCGGCCGGCGTCCTGGCACGTGCCGGGCGTGGGTCACCATGGGTGGTGAGGAGCCGCCCGGCGAGGCGAGGAGGAATCGTGGCCGTCGAACTCGACCCGCAGTTGTTGGAGATCCTGGCCTGCCCGTCGCCCGATCACGCGCCACTGCGTCCCGGCACCGCCGACGACCCGGCCGCGGACTTCCTCACGTGCACGTCCTGCGGCCGGGCGTTCCCGGTGCGGGACGGCATTCCGGTGCTGTTGTTGGACGAGGCCGTCGGGGGACCTGACGGAGACCAGACGGGCGGGTGAGCCGGGTGCTGGACGACAGCCTGCTGGATGATCCGGTGCGACTGGCCGCCGTGGACGGCGAGGCCGGCGGGTTGCTGCGGGCCGCGGCGTCGGCCGGTGCGCAGGTGCGGTCGACCGCGGAACTGGCCGCCGAGTCGGCGGTCGGTGAGCTGCGGGGCTTTCGGCCGCGGGCGGTCGTGCTGGTGGACCGGCCCGGTGTCGGTCCCGCGGTGCACCAGTTGCTGGTGGCGCTGCTCGGGCCGGACTGCCCGGTGCCGGTGGTGGTCAGCGAGGCCGCGCCCGCATGGGCGGGTCCGCTGGACGTGGTGATCGCGCACACCGACGACCCGGGCGACATGCGGCTAGCCGAGTCGATCAACCGGGCCGGCCGGCGGGGCGCCCGCGTGGTGTTGACGGCGCCCGTGGACGGCCCGGTCGCCGCGGCCGCCGCCGGCACGTGTGTGCTGCTGCCGGAGCGGGTGCCGGTGCCGGCCGGGTTCGCGTTCCCCAGGGCGTTGACCGCCGGGCTGGTCAGCCTGGACGCGCTGGGCCTGCTGCGCACCAGCATCGACGTGCTCGCCGACGAACTGGACCGGGAGGCCGAGCAGAACCACGCCGGCTACGAGTCGTTCGTCAACCCGGCGAAGTCCCTGGCGCTGCGGCTGGGTGACCGCACGCCGCTGGTGTGCGGGCTGGACCCGGTCGCCACCGCAGTGGCCGGCCACGCCGTCGACGCGCTCGCCGGTTTCGCCGGTGTGGTCGCCGGCGCCGCCGACTACGCGCAGGTGCGGACCAGGATGGTGCTGCACCGCGCCGCGGTCCGCGCGACGTCCGGGGACGACATCTTCGCCGACCCGGACGAGTCGCCCGGCGGCCTGTTGCGCACGGTGCTGTTGGCCGTGGCGACGGACGCCGGCGCGGAGGCCGCCCAGCGGGCCGCGACCCACCTGTTGCCCGGGGCCGATCTCCTGGCGCCCGGCGAGGAGACCAAGGGCGGCCTGGCCGTCCGGGCCGCCGTGCTGGCGCTGCGGTTCGAACTGACCGCCGTCTACCTGGGTCTGGCCACCGGTGCGTTGGACGGTCCGGGCCGGCATGCGTCGCTGGCCGTCTAGTCTGGCCTGGTCACCAGTGGGGGAACGACCGGGCCGGGCCGACTAGGGGATGTGACCGGGACAGTGCACTTGTTGCGGAACAAGGTGCGGCCGTACGCGTGGGGGTCGCGGACGGTCATCGCCGAGATGCAGGGCAGGGCGGTGCCCGCACCGCATCCCGAGGCGGAACTGTGGATGGGCGCCCACCCCGACGACCCGTCCAGCGTGCTCGGTCCGGACGGCGCCGAGCACACCCTGCTGCACCTGGTCGACGGCGACCCGGTGGGCCAGCTCGGTGAGCGGTACGCGCGTCGGTGGGCCAACCGGCTGCCGTTCCTGCTCAAGATCCTGGCCGCGGACGAGCCGATGAGCATGCAGTTGCACCCGTCGCTGGAGCAGGCCCGCGCCGGGCACGCCCGCGAGGAGGCGGCCGGCCTGCCGAGGCTGGCGCCGAACCGCAACTACCCCGACCCGACGGCCAAGCCGGAACTGGTGTGCGCGCTCACCGAGTTCCACGTGCTGGCCGGTTTCCGCGCCGTCGACCGCACCGTGGACCTGCTGCGCGCCCTGGAGGCGCCGGAACTGGACCACTACACCTGCCTGCTCGCCGCCCAGCCGGACGCCGCCGGCCTGCGTGCCCTGTTCACCACGTGGATCACGCTGCCCACGAGGGTGCTGGACGACCTGCTGCCCCAGGTGCTGGACGCCTGCGTGCTGCACGTCAAGGAGCACGGCCCGTTCGACCTGGAGTGCCGGACTGTCCTGGAGCTGGGCGAACGCTACCCGGGTGATCCGGGCGTGCTGGCCGCGCTGCTGCTCAACCGGCTGGTGCTCGGCCCCGGTGAGGCGGTCTACCTCAGACCCGGCCGCCTGCACGCCTACCTGCGCGGCACGGGGGTGGAGATCCAGGCGAACTCGGACAACATCCTGCGCTGCGGGCTCACGCCCAAGCACGTCGACGTGCCGGAACTGTTGCGGGTGGTGGACTTCGGCCACGGCGAGGAGACCGTGCTGCGCGGCGAGCAGGTGGCCCCGCACGTGCTGGTCTACCCGACGGACGCGCCGGAGTTCGAACTGTCCCGGATGGAGTGGCCGGCCGGGCAGTCCACCCCGGTGCCCATGCACCACGCGGGTCCGCAGGTGCTGGTGTGCACCGAGGGCGCGGTCCTGCTGACCACGCCCGCCGGCAGCACACTGCGGCTGGCCAGGGGCGATTCGGCGTGGGTGCCGGCCAGGGACTGCTGCGACGGTGCGGTGCTGGCGCGGCCCAACGACCGGGCGCGCACGCAGGTTTTCCGGGCCACCGCCGGCGCGATCTGACCGGTACGGCAGGGTTTGGGTCATGTCAGCTGGTGGTGGGACCAGGGCGGTGGTGGCCGCGCTGGCCGCGAACGCCGGTATCGCGCTCGCGAAGTTCATCGGTTTCGCGGTGACGGGGTCGTCGTCACTGCTCGCCGAGTCGGTGCACTCCGTCGCCGACACGGCCAACCAGGGCCTGCTCCTGTTGGGCAGGCGCACCTCGCGACGGCGGGCCACGACCGAGCACCCGTTCGGCTTCGGCCGGGAACGCTACTTCTACGCATTCGTCGTGGCGTTGCTGCTGTTCACCCTGGGCGCGGTGTTCGCGATCTACGAAGGGGTGCACAAGGTCCTCGACCCGCACCAACTGGAGAACCCGGTCGTCGCGATCGTCATCCTGGCTTTCGCGGTCGTGTTGGAGGGCTTCAGCTTCCGCACCGCCGTCCGCGAGTCGCGGGAACTGAAGGGCGCCGCGTCCTGGTGGCGGTTCGTCCGGGACGCCAAGATCCCGGAACTGCCGGTGGTGCTCGCCGAGGACACTGGTGCGCTGATCGGCCTGTTGTTCGCGTTCCTCGGTGTGGTGCTGTCGGTGACCACCGGTAACCCGGTCTGGGACGGCGTCGGCACTCTCGGCATCGGGACGTTGCTCGGCGTGATCGCGTTCGCGCTGATCGTGGAGACCAAGAGCCTGCTGATCGGCGAGGGCGCCGGCCCGGAACTGCTCGACACGATCACCGGTGAACTGGCCCGCGAACAGGTGGAACGGGTGATCCACATCCGCACCCAGTACCTCTCCCCGGAGGAACTGCTGGTCGCGGCCAAGATCGCGTTCGTGCCGGACCTGCCGCTGCGGGACGTGGCGCGGGCGATCGACGCCGCGGAGGCGCGGGTGCGCGCCGCCGTGCCGCTGGCCAGGTTGATCTACCTGGAACCGGACCTGGACCGTAACCGGCAGTAGCCGGCCGCTCCCGGTCGCGCAACGTCACCGTCGCCGGGCCGGCGCGCCAGGTACCGTCCACGCCATGACGACGCTCATGGTGACCGGCGCCGCCGGGTTCATCGGCTCACATTTCGTCCGCTACTGGGTGGCCGAGCACCCGGACGACACCGTGGTGGCACTGGACGCGCTGACCTACGCGGGCACCGAGACCAACCTGGCCGGGGTGCGCGACGCGATCACGTTCGTACACGCGGACATCGGTGACCAGCGGACCGTCGAGCACACGCTGCGCGGGCACGGCGTCGACGTCGTGGTGAACTTCGCCGCCGAGTCGCACAACAGCCTCGCCGTGCTGGACCCCGGCCGGTTCTTCCGCACCAACGTGCTGGGCACGCAGACCCTGCTGGAGGCGGCCCGCCAGGTGGGCGTCGTGCGGCTGCACCACGTGTCCACCTGCGAGGTCTACGGCGACCTGCCGCTGGACGCCGAGACCGCGTTCACCGAGAGCAGCCCGTACGCGCCGCGCACCCCGTACAACGCCAGCAAGGCGGGCGCCGACCACGCGGTGCGCGCCTACCACGAGACGTACCACCTGCCGGTCACCATCTCCAACTGCGCCAACAACTACGGCTCCCACCAGTTCCCGGAGAAGGTGCTGCCGCTGTTCACCACGCACGCACTGGACGGGGTGCCGCTGCCGGTCTACAAGTCCAAGCACAACCGTCGCGAATGGATCCACGCGGTCGACCACGTGCGCGCCATCGAGACGATCCTGGACCGGGGTGTGGTCGGCGAGACATACCACGTCGGCACCGGCGTCGAGGCGAGTGTCGAGCAGATCGCCGACCTGGTGCTGGCCGAACTGGGCCTGCCCGACTCGCTCAAGCAGGAGGTCCCCGACCGGCCCGGCCACGACCGCCGCTACCTGCTGGACTCCACCAAGATCCGCCGTGAGCTCGGCTGGGCGCCGACGATCGAGTTCGACAGCGGAGTCCGGGAGACGATCCGCTGGTACGCCGACAACCGCGCCTGGTGGGAGCCGCTGCGCGACCGCAGCCCGGTCGCGGAGAGCGCGTGGTCCGGCGCGTGACCGCGGGGTCGTGACCGGATTCCTCTGCCTGGACGTTGGTTCCACGTGGACCAAGGCAGGACTGGTGTCGCCGGACGGCACCTTGCTCGGCGCCGCCCAGCACCCGACCACACCGCCTGAGGTGCTGACCGGGATCGGTCAGGTCACCGCCGCCGTGCACGGTGAGAACGCCGAGGTGTTGGCGTGCTCGTCGGCCGGCGGTGGGCTGCGGCTGGCCGTGGTGGGTCAGGAACGGCTGGTCAGCGCGGAGGCCGCGTACCGGGTGGCGCTGTCGGCCGGCGCCAAGGTGGTGCATGTGGCGTCCGGTGAGCTGGACGGCGCCGGCGTCCGGGCGTTGCGCGCGGCCCGGCCGGACGTGCTGCTGCTGGCCGGCGGCACCGACGGCGGCGACAGCAGGGTGCTGCTGCACAACGCCCACCGGCTGGCGGTCAACCGGATCGCCTGCCCGATCGTGCTGGCCGGCAACACGGCCGTCCGCGAGGAGGCGCTGACCCTGCTGATGGGCACCCGCCGGACGGTCGTGGTGACCGACAACGTGCTGCCGGACGTGGGCGAACTGGCTCCCGGCCCGGCTCGGGCGGCCATCCGCTCGGTGTTCCTGGACCACGTGATCGGCGGCAAGGGACTGTCCCGGGGTTCTCGGTTCCGCAGGCTGGTCCGGTCGGTCACGCCGGACGCCGTGCTCACCGGGGTGGGCAGGCTGGCGGCGCTGTCGGCGGACTCGGATGGCGCGGTGCTGGTGGTCGACGTCGGCGGCGCCACCACCGACGTCTACTCCGCCGTGACCACGGCGGCGGAACGGGAACTGCACGCCGTGGCACTGCCCGCGGACCGCAGGACGGTCGAGGGTGACATCGGGGTGCGCTGGTCGGCGCCCGGCATCGTCACCGAGGCGGCCGCGGAACGCCTGCTGGCCGACGGCGAGGCGGACGCGCTGGCCGAGTCAGCCGCCCACCGGTCGACACACGTCGACGAGGTGCCCGCCGACCCGACCGTCGACGTCCGGCTCGCCGCGCTGGCCGCCGTGCTCGCGGTCCGCCGGCACCTGCGGATGATCGACGGCCGGCTCGGCCCGCGCGGCGCCGGCCTGGTGGTGCTGTCCGGTGGCGTGTTCCGGCACGCCGACGCCGATCGGCTGGCCACGGTCGAGGCGACCCTGCGGGACGACCCGGTGCTGCGGCCGGTGCTGCGGCAGGCCGCGATCGTGGTCGACCGCCGGTACGTCCTGGCGCCGGCCGGCCTGCTCGCCGACGCCGGTCACCCGGCGACGGCCGACGCCCTGCTCAGGACACTGCTGGCTTAGCGGCACTCCGGCCGGGCAGCCGGAACACGCCGAGCGGCTCGTCGCGCACCTCGGTGGGCGACTCCAACCCGGCGGCGCACGCGATGGCCCGGTCCCACTCCGGGTCGGAACAGTAGTCCTCGTGCCGTTTCACCCCGGGTGCCCAGCGGCGCCCGGCGAACGGGCCGCGTTGCGGGTCGGGCAGCCAGTGGTCGCCACCGAGCACCAGCGCCCCGGTCGGCCCGGCGACGGCGGCCGGCAGCGCGCCGGTCGTGCCGTCGGCCCGGTAGCCGACGCCGATCAACTGGCCGTCGAACACCTGCCGCCGCCACGTGGTGAGGCCGCCGCCGACGGGGTCGGTGCCCCGGCACAACGCCCGCCAGCGGCCACCGAGATCGCCGAACAGCTCCGCCAACCCGGCGTGCGACACGACGGACGGGAACATCCGGGCGTACGCCCACTGCAACGGCGAACCGGCCACCACCACGCCGAGCCGCTGCGACTCGGCCGGCGACAGCCCGTCCAGCAGCCGGGCCGCCGCGGCCACGACGATCGCCGAACCCTGGCTGGTGCCGGCCAACACCACGCGGGTGTTGGGGTCGGCGAGGTAGTCCGCGGCCCGTGCCGCCACCTCGGGCACCACCTTCAGCGCGTAGCAGGGCGGCACCACCGGGTGCGCCTCGCGCGGCCAGAAACAGGCCAGGTCGGACAGGCCGCCGAGCTTGCGGGCCGACTCCGGCTGCCGGGCGGCGGCGTAGACCTCGCGCAGCAGCGAGGCCGCGAGCAGCGCCAGCGCGGCCAACCCGAGCCCGGACAGCGGCCGCGCCCACGCCGGTGGCAGGAACCCCTCCCGCCACGGCACCGACGACACGACCGCACCCGCAGCCAGCACACCGATCAGGGTGAGCAGCAC
>DATEPR010000372.1:0-5209 GCA_035273045.1 Pseudonocardiaceae bacterium
CCACTGCGCCAACGCATACGACCCGATGGCGAAGCCGGGACCGGCCGCGAACGACA
Organism: Pseudonocardiaceae bacterium; assembly: GCA_035273045.1. Lineage (GTDB taxonomy): Bacteria > Actinomycetota > Actinomycetes > Mycobacteriales > Pseudonocardiaceae > DATEPR01. The sequence continues at coordinate 57 of DATEPR010000372.1, forward strand.
GCGCGCCGACGAGCACGTTGGGCAGATACGACAGGCACAGCAGGAACATGCCCAACCCGCCACCGGCACCGGGCGCGGCGGACCCGAACAGCCGCACCACCGTGGGCAGCGACCCGAACAGCCCGACCGCGAACACGACGGCGCCGACGGCACAGAGGGCGACCAGCGAGACGCGGCCGGCGCGCAGCCCGGTCTCGATGGCACCGTCCGCCCTGGACAGTACGGCGGCCAGCAGCCCGCACCGGCGGGCGGTGCCCACGGTGGCGGCGACCGCGGCCAGGGTGCCGGCGACGAAGAACGCGACCACCGGGGTGGCGGTCACCGTCCACCCGCGACACAGCACGGCGACGAGCGCGCCGAACCCGCCGTGCGCGCAGCCAACCGCGCCGACCACCTTCGCCGCGGCTCTCGGGGTGTCCCAGTCCAGCCGCCGCGCCGCGTTGCCGGCCGACCGTGCCACCAGCGCCAGCACGCCGATCGTGGGCAGCAGCGGCAGCACGCCCAGCTCATGGCCGGTGATGGTGACCGGCACGTGGTGCACGGCCAGCCACGCCGGCCCTGCCGCGCGCAGCACCCCACCGGTGGACAGGGTCGCGCCCGGCGCGGTCGCGGTGACCAGCGCGAGCAGCGCGGCCACACCGGCGTAGCCGGTGACCACCGGACCGAGCGCGGCGGCGAGCAGCGCCCGAGCCGGTCCGGCCCGCTCGACTGTCGCCGGGCCGGCAACCGACTGGAGGGCGGGCATACGCCCACTGTGACAAAGCCGTTGGGCCGTTCGGCCGAGCCACGCCGTGCCCGGTCCGCCCCGAAAGGCTGATCGGTCCGGTTACTCGTTGCCGGCGTTGCCGCCCGGCGGGGTCTGCGGGTGGCTGATCTGGCCGGGTTGCTGGAGGAACTGGGTCGACTGCGGGCTAGCGCCCTGGCCGCCGCCCATGTACTGGGTGGCCTGCTGTTGCTGGTGGTGCTGGCCCGGAGGTGGGCCGTAGCCGCCCTGCGCCGGGTAGGCGGGCGCGGCCGGGTGCGGCACCGCGGGACGGGGAGCCAGCTTGACCACGCCGTAGTCCATCAGCACCGCGACGACGGCGGCGACGGCCTGGAGCAGGCCGAGCACCAGAACCAGGATCGCCGCGGTGGGCAGGCCGCCCTGGGAGTCGTTGATCACCACGTCCAGGAAGCCGAGGCCGCCGACGACGCTGAGCACCGCCGCGAACGGCAGCAGCCCCTGGTTGGGGCGCAGCAGGCTCAGGCCGGCCAGCAGGCCACCGGCGAGCAGCGCCAGCACCTCGAATCCGTTGCCACCGCCGAAGCTGCAGAAGTAGGCGGCCAGGGCGAGCACGAACACCGCGAGGGTGAGCAGGCCGGGGACGCCGAGTCTGCTCAGCGGATTCGGCGCCGACGGCGGCTGGCCGAAGACGGATGGCCCCTGCTGCTGTGGTGGTGGGCCGGGGTAGCCGCCGGGCGGGCCGCTGGGGTAGGACATCGGGTTCACTCCTCATCGGTCGTTGCTTCGGACTAGCACAGCACGGTTGGCACGGCAGCGGAACAGTAGCGAATCGTGATCGCGAAAGGCATGGGGGAGAACACGATGGACCCGGACGAATGGCGTCAACCGGAGAAATGAACACGAGGTGGGACGCTGGGTAGCGTCCCACCTCGTGTCACCACAACCCATGCGCTACCGCGCCGCCACGATCTCCCTGGCCAGCGCCGCGGTCTCGCTCGGCGTCTTCCCGACCCGCACGCCGGCCGCCTCCAGGGCCTCCTTCTTGGCCGCTGCCGTGCCGGCGGAACCGGACACGATCGCACCGGCGTGGCCCATCGTCTTGCCCTCGGGCGCGGTGAAACCGGCGACGTAGCCGATCACCGGCTTGGTGATGTTGGCGCGGACGTAGTCCGCTGCGCGCTCCTCGGCGTCACCGCCGATCTCGCCGATCATCACGATGGCCGCGGTCTCCGGGTCGTCCTGGAACGCCTGCAGCGCGTCGATGTGCGTGGTGCCGATGACCGGGTCGCCGCCGATGCCGACCGCGCTGGAGAAGCCGATGTCGCGCAACTCGTACATCATCTGGTAGGTCAGCGTGCCGGACTTGGACACCAGGCCGATCCGGCCGGGGCCGGTGATGTCGGCCGGGATGATGCCCGCGTTGGACTTGCCGGGGCTGATCAGGCCGGGGCAGTTCGGGCCGATGATCCGGGTGCGGTTGCCGGTGGCGCGGGCGTGCGCCCAGAAGTAGGCGGTGTCGTGCACCGGGATGCCCTCGGTGATCACGACGCACAGCGGGATGCCCGCGTCGATCGCCTCGATGGCGCCTGCCTTGGCGTAGGCCGGCGGGACGAACCCGACGGACACGTCGGCGCCCGTCTCGGCCATGGCCTCGGCGACCGTGGCGAACACCGGCAGCACGGTGCCGTCGAAGTCGACGTGCTGGCCGGCCTTGCGCGGGTTCACGCCACCCACGATGTTGGTGCCGGACTTGAGCATCCGCTTGGTGTGCTTGGTGCCCTCGGAGCCGGTGATGCCCTGGACGATGACCTTGCTGTGCTCGTTGAGGAAGATTGCCATCTGTGTCACGCCCCCGCGGCGGCGAGTTCGGCGGCCTTGTCTGCCGCGCTGTCCATGGTGTCGACCTGCTGCACGCCCGGCAGGGCGGCGTCGACCAGGATGCGCCGGCCCTCCTCGGCGTTGTTGCCGTCCAGCCGGACGACGATCGGCTTGTTGACCGGCTCACCGGCGTCGGCGAGCAGCTTGAAGGCCTGCACGATGCCGTTGGCGACCGCGTCGCACGCGGTGATGCCGCCGAAGACGTTGACGAAGACGCTGCGCACGGCGGGGTCGGACAGGATGATCTCCAGTCCGTTGGCCATCACTTCGGCCGACGCGCCGCCGCCGATGTCCAGGAAGTTGGCCGGCCGCACGCCGCCGTGCCGCTCGCCCGCGTAGGCGACGACGTCCAAAGTGGACATGACGAGGCCGGCGCCGTTGCCGATGATGCCGACCTGGCCGTCCAGCTTGACGTAGTTGAGGCTCTTGGCCTTCGCCCTGGCCTCCAGCGGGTCCTGGGCCTGCACGTCGACCAGGTCGGCGTGCGCCGGGTGGCGGAAGGCCGCGTTGTCGTCCAGCGTGACCTTGCCGTCCAGGGCCACGATCTTGTCCTGCGGGTCGCGGACCAGCGGGTTCACCTCGACCAGCGTGGCGTCCTCGGCGACGAACGTGTCCCACAGCTTGACCAGCGAGTCCACCACGCCGTCGATCACCTCGGCGGGGAACTTCGCGGCCTCGGCGATCTGGCGGGCCTTGGCGTGGTCGACCCCGGCGATCGGGTCGACCGGGATCCTGGCCAGCGCGTCGGGCCGCTCCACGGCCAACTGCTCGATCTCCATGCCGCCCTCGTAGGAGGCCATGGCGAGGAACGTGCGGTTGGTGCGGTCCAGCAGGAAGGAGACGTAGTACTCCTCCGCGATGTCGCTGGCCGGCGTGACCAGCACGCGGTGCACGGTGTGGCCCTTGATGTCCATGCCCAGGATGGCGGCTGCCTTCGCCTGGGTCTCGTCCGGCGTCTCGGCCAGTTTCACACCGCCCGCCTTGCCCCGGCCGCCGGTCTTCACCTGGGCCTTGACGACGACGGTCTGGCCGTACTGTTCGGCCGCCGTCCGCGCCTGCTCCGGGGTGGTCGCCACGGTGCCGGGCAGCACCGGCACGCCATGGGCGGCGAAGAGTTCCTTCGCCTGGTACTCGTACAGGTCCACTCTTCAGTCTCTCCTGACTACCGCAAGTAAGGTCGAACAAGCAGACGCGGGCCGAACCGGGATGCGCCGCGGAACCGCGTCGACCCTATCGACCTGGATCGAAACGGGTGCCGGCCGGACCGGTGAGGTCCGTCACCGACGGTGGTGAGTTCGGTCACGGAACGGCGGCGGAGTCGGCCGCCGGGTCTGTGCCACCGACCGTGGTCCGCACCCAGTCGACGATCTCCTGCGTCGGCGAGCCGGGCGTGAACACCCGCGCGACGCCGAGTTCGGTCAGCTTCGGGATGTCCTCGTCCGGGATGATGCCGCCGCCGAACACCACGACATCCGGCGCGCCGCGCTCGGCGAGCAGCTCGACGACCCGCGCGAACAGCGTCATGTGGGCGCCGGACAGGACGGAGAGCCCGACGGCGTCGGCGTCCTCCTGCAGCGCGGTCTCCACGATCTGCTCCGGTGTCTGGTGCAGGCCGGTGTAGACGACCTCGATGCCGGCGTCCCGCAGGGCTCTCGCCACCACCTTGACGCCCCTGTCGTGCCCGTCCAGACCGGGCTTGGCCACCACGACGCGGATCCGGCCACTCATGACCGCAGGGTAGGCCATCCGCGCCCGGTCAGTGTCGCGGTGCCGGGAGCAGCAGGGCCAGCACCCCGCCGACCAGCATCGCGGCCAGCCCGGCCAGGGCGAGCGGGAAACCGGGGCCGGCCGTGGTGTGCGTGCCGGCCATGTGGTGGGTCAGCGGGAACGCCAGCGCCCGCACCAGCAGCACGCCGGCCGCGCCGAACAGCAGCGCGGCACCCCGCCTGGGCCGGCACCGTGGCGCCAGCAGCCCGGCGGCGACGACCGCGACCACGCCGAACACCAAGCCCAGCGAGGCGAACGTGAAATGCGACCACAGCCCGGGTTCGGTGTAGCCGGGCGCCTCCAGCGCGGGCAGGCCGAACGCGCCGACGCCGAGCAGTGCCCCGGCGACCGCGGGCGCGAGCACGCCCAGGTGCCACCGCAACTGGCTGAGGTCGACGTCGTCCCGTTCCACACCACCGGCCAGCCCCGCGCAGCAGCCGCCGGCGAGTGCGGCCACCATCGCCAGGGCGCTGGCCCAGAAGCCGGGGCCGATGCGGACGCCGCCGATCTGGTTGGCGGTCAGCGCGGTGTCGAACGCCTGGGTGCCGGCGAGCAGGACCCCGACCCAGGCGACGGCGAAGGCGGGCCGGACGGCGGGTGCCCAGCGCGGCACGAGCATGCCGACGGCGCAGAGCCCGATGACGGCCGCCGCCGGGATGAGCGGGCGGCCGGCGACGTCGGTGGTGGCCGGCAGGTCGGGCGGCAGCACGAACAGCGAGGTGTCCGCGCCGACCAGCGCGGCACCGGCGGCGAGCAGGCCGGCGACGCCGGTGGCCAGGTGCAG
>DATEPR010000373.1:0-3402 GCA_035273045.1 Pseudonocardiaceae bacterium
GGCCAACGCCGTCCGCCGGGCCACGCCGCCGCGTTCGGCGAGCACCAGCGACTCGCCGAGCGCGGCGTTCAACGTGTGCGGCACCGGGTGGACGGCGAGCTTCATGGCCTGGCCGGCACCCACGTCGCCGACCACGCAGCACGCGGGCGGCGAACGACTCCAGCACCGGCGTACCGCGTGCCACCGCCGCGGGCTCGCCACCGGCCATGACCAGCACCGACTTCGACCGTACGCCGGCCACGCCGCCGGACACCGGAGCATCCACGAACGACATCCCGAGGGTTGCCAGTTCGGCGGCGTGTGCCTGCGCGGCGGCGACGCCGATGGTGCCCAGATCGCACACCACCGTGCCCGGCTTGACCGCGTCGGCCGGTGTGGTCGCCCGTTCAGCGACAGCGGACACGTCGAGGGTGGCCTGCTCATCGGCCAGCCTGCGGTAGCCTGCCGCGCTCCGGTTCCCCACTCGCGTGGCGTGGCCGGCACGGATCAGGTGGGCCGCCATCGGCGCGCCCATCCGGCCGAGGCCCAGCAGTGCCACCCGCGTCACCGCCATGGGTCCACCAGGATCTTGCCCGCGGCCCTGTGCTGCACCAGTGCGTCCAGGCCGTCCGGTACGAGTGCGTCCAGCCCGATCACCCGGTCCGTGAGGTGGGCCGCGACGTCGCCGCCGGACAGGAGGGCGAGCGCGGCCGGGATGTCGTCACCGCAGACGTGCGCGACCGTGGTCGCCAGGTCGACTTCGCGCAGCGTGGCGTCGGCGAGATCGAGCGACTGTGGTTCGTGCGCCAGTCCGACCAGCAGCACCCGGCCGCCGCGTGCGGCCATCCGCACGGCCCGGTGCGCCGAGCCCGGTGCGCCACTGGACTCGATGACCAGCGGCGCGCCCTCGCCGCCGGTCAGGTCGCGGACCAGGGCTACGGGGTCGTGGTCGGCGACGTCGTAGGTCTCGGTCGCGCCCAACGCGGCCGCGGTGCGCAGCCGGTCGTGGGCGACGTCCAGCGCGATGATCCTGGCCGGTCCGCGCTGCGCCAGGCCGCACAGGATGAACGACCCGATGGCGCCCGCGCCGATCACCACCACGGTCTCGCCGGTGCCGACCCGGGCGCGGCGCACGGCGTGCAGGCCGACCGCCAACGGCTGGGCGAGCGCTGCCGCGTCGTCTGGACAGTCGTCCGGGATCGGCACGCAGGTGCCGGCCGGCACGACCGCGAACTCGGCGAGCCCGCCGTCCGCGTTCAGGCCCAGTGTCCAGTAGCGGGCGCAGAGGTTGGTCCGTCCGGCCCGACACCACGCGCACTCGCCGCAGGACACGCCGGCGCCGGTGGCGACCCGCTTCCCGGCCAGGTGGTCGACGCCACGGCCGTGGTCGACGACCTCGCCGACGAACTCATGACCCATCACCATGGGTCCGATGTGGCCGCTGGCCGGGTGTCGACGGTGGACCGGGAACATGCCCGGACCGTGTACGTACTCGGTGGCGTCGGTGCCGCAGATGCCCGACCGGGTCACCCGCACCAGCACGTCGCCGGCACCGACGGTGGGCACCGGCCGCCGCTCGATCCGCACGTCCTTGGCGCCGTGGTAGACGGCCGCGCGCATGGTCGCGGTCATCGGGCCGCCTCGGACACCAGGTGTACCTTCACTTGGTCGCGGTCGGTCCGCACCATCTCGATGCCCTTGTCCGCCTCGGCCAGCGACACGGTCGCGGTGACCAACGGGGACAGGTCCACGCCGGTGCCGGCCAGGAACCGCAGCGTCCTCGGCCAGACGCCCGGTGAGCCGATGATTCCGGTGATGCGAAGTTCCTTGGACTGCACCAGGCCCAGCTTGGCCGGCGCCGAGCCGCCGACGTCGATGCCGACGTTGACCAGCCGGCCGCGGAACCCGGCGATCTCCAGTGCCACCGCCATCGCCGCCGGTTTGCCGCTGGCCTCGATCACCACGTCGGCGCCCCGGCCGCCGGTGTGCTCGTGCAGCGCGTCCACGAAACCGTCCTCGGTGGGATCGAGGTGCACGTCGGCGCCCAGCCGGCCGGCGAGCGTGGCACGGTCCGGACTGGGCTCGGCCACGATGACCCGCGCTCCCCTGCCGCGTGCCGCGGCCACCACGCCCAGCCCGATGGGTCCGGCGCCGAGCACCGCGACGGTGTCGCTGGCGTCCACGTCGCCGGCCCGCAGGATCGCGTGGTAGCCGCAACTGAACGGTTCGACCAGCGCACCCTGGGTCCACGTCATCGAGTCGGGCAGCCGGTGCAGCCACTCCGGCCGGGCCACGAAGAACTCGGCCGCCGCACCGCTGATGCTGAACCCGAAGTGGTCGCTGCCGATGACGCATTCGCCGACCACCCGGTCGCCGACCGACACCACGGTGACGTCCCTGCCGGTCGCCACGATCTCGCCCGCCCACTCGTGGCCGGGGATCACCGGATACTCGAACGGGATGATGTAGCGGCCTTCCAGCAGTTCGATGTCCGAATGGCAGACACCGACCGCCCTGGACGCCACCAGCACCTCGTCGGGCGCGATGTCCGGCACCGGCAGGTCGGCCACCCGAGCGGCGGCGCCGCCGACGAACTGGAGAGCCTTCACCGTGCCTCCCGGTTCAGGTGCGACTGGGCATGCCGCAGTGTGGGCAACTGGCCGCCGACCGTGTAGTAGCGCTGGCCGGCGACCAGCAGTTCCTCGGCCGGGAACTTGGTGATGACCTCGCAGCCGTCGTCGGTGACCACCAGTTCCTCCTCGATGCGGGCCGCGCCCAGCCCGTCCGCGGACGGCCAGTACGTCTCCAGCGCGAACACCATGCCCTTCTCCAGGACCTCGGGGTGGTCCAGCGACACCAGCCGGGAGAAGATCGGCTTCTCCCAGATGGACAGTCCGACGCCGTGGCCGTACTGCAGGGCGAACGCGGCCTCCTCGTCCGGGAAGCCGAACTCCCGCGCCTCCGGCCACACCGACACGACGTCGGCCGTGGTGGCGCCGGGCCGCACCAGGGCGATCGAGGCGTCCATGTAGTCCCGGCAACGGACATAGGCGTCGCGCTGCGCCGGTGACGCGGAGCCCACGGCGAAGGTGCGGTAGTAGCAGGTGCGGTAGCCCAGGTGGCTGTGCAGGATGTCGAAGAACGCCGGATCACCGGGCCGGATGACGCGGTCGGAGTACACGTGCGGGTGCGGGGCGCAGCGTTCACCGGAGATCGCGTTGACGCCCTCCACGAACTCCGAGCCCATGTCGTAGAGCACCTTGCTGACCAGGCCGACGCACTCGTTCTCGCGCACCCCCGGCCGCAGGAACTCGTACAGCGACTCGTACGCGGCGTCGACCATCGAGCACGCCTGGGTGAGCAGCGTGATCTCGGTGTCCGTCTTGATCCGCCTGGCCTCCAGGAACACCTGCTGGCCATCCA
>DATEPR010000374.1:0-6272 GCA_035273045.1 Pseudonocardiaceae bacterium
CACCCAGCGAGATCCCGCCGGCCACGATCGGCCCGTAACGGTCGGCCGCCGCGTCCAGGGCGGCGAGGTGGCGGTCCGCCAACTCGGCCCCGTGGCAGGGCTCCGGCGCCACCAGCCGCAGCCCGGCGGCGGCCAGCGGCGCGCCGAACACGGCCTCCACGAACACCTCGTCCGACCCCGTACCGGGCAGTACGACGGCCGTGCGGACCGCTCGGCGCAACACGGCGGTAATCACAGGATTCATCCTGCCCGCGGCTGGTTCGAGAACGTCATGTCGCGGTTACCCTGGCCGTGTATGGGCCGAGTCGGGGCGGCCCCACCACAAACCAGGAGCACGAGGATGTCCACCGCGAAGTACGGCTACTGGCGTCGGTTGGCACGTCGGTTGAGCAGTGACGTCGCCGAGTTGGATGCCGACGACCTGTACCGAGAGGCCGAGGAGGCGGGCGCCACCCCGGCCAGTGACTGCCGGTGCGGTGACGAGGTGACCGTCCGTGGCCGGCTGCGCAGCGTCGAACTGTGCCCGAAGGACGCGAACGCCACCCTGGAAGCCGAACTGTACGACGGCACCGACGGCGTCACCCTGGTGTGGCTGGGCCGCCGGAGCATTCCGGGGATCGAGCCTGGCCGTACCATCATGGTGACCGGCCGGATGGCCGTCCGGGACGGTCACAAGGTGCTCTACAACCCCTACTACGAACTGCAGACGACTTCATGACCCAACCAGGGCCGACACCGGCGGCGCAGTCACCATCCACAACCGAAGCCGAACCGGTGGACCAGCCGCCGGACGACCGAGCCGTTCCCGTCGACGGGGACGGGCCGGACGACCAGGAGGAGCCGCAGCAGACGCTGCTCGAACAGATGGGCGGCGTCAGCGGGCTCATCTACTCGTCGGTGCCGGTGCTGGTGTTCGTCGCCGTGTTCCTGCCCAGCCACAGCCTGTCCGCGGCCATCTGGTCGTCGGTGGGCAGCGCGGTGGCGATCCTGGTGTGGCGCCTGGTCCGGCGGGAACCCGTGCAGCCGGCCATCTCCGGGATCTTCGGGGTGGCCGTGGCCGCGTTCATCGCCTACCGGACCGGTTCGGCGCGCGGGTACTTCCTGTTCGGCATCTGGACCAGCCTGGCCTACGGCGCCGCGTTCCTGCTGTCCGTGCTGGTCCGGTGGCCGTTGGCCGGCGTGGTGTGGTCGGCGTTGAACGGCACCGGCATGGGCTGGCGGTCCGACCGGCTGGGCCGCCGCTACTACGACGTGGCCACCGGCGTGTGGGTGCTGGTGTTCGGCGCCCGGTTCGTGGTGCAGCACGGGCTGTACGTGGCCAACCAGGTCGGCTGGCTCGGTGTCGCGCGGATCGCCATGGGCTGGCCGCTCACCGCGGTGGCCGCCCTGGTCACCATCTGGGCGGTGCGCAAGGCCGACCAGCGGCAGAAGGCCATCGCGGAAGCGGCCGAACCGGAACCGCTGCCGGACACCGGCGGCTGAGCCGGCCGGAGGGACCGCGATGGCCCGGTTGGTGCGGCAGGCGCGGCACGGCTTCGGTGACGACGGCTCCGACGCTTCGCCGCACCTGCGCGGCCGGCCGGTCACCCGGCTGGTCGAGTGGCTGACGCCGAGGATCACCGTCGGTTTCGCGGCCGTGGTGCTGATCGGCATTCTGGTCTTCTCCGCGGCCGGTTTCGTGGGCGCGGCGGCGGCCCTGCCGTACCGCGCCGGATGGGCCGGCGTGCCGGGCACCGCCTCGCTGGCGGTGTGCACCGGTGAACCGCAGAACGTCCACTGCTCCGCCACGTTCACCGGCGACGGCGGCCGGCCGACCGTCGAGCACGCCGTCGTCGACGGCCACGGGCGGGTTGGCGCCCGCGACCAACCGGCCCGCCTGCACCCGGACGGCCACACCGTCTCCCTGGTCACCCCGTCCGGCCTGGTGTTCCTGATCGCCGAACTGTTCGGGCTGCTCGTCGGGATCGTGCTGTCGGCGGGTTTCCTGGCCATCGGTGTGCACGCCACGGCCCGCCGCTGGCTGGGCCGGCCACAGCCGATGACCTACCGGCGGGAGTTGCGGGCGATCTCGGTGACGTGCGGCATTGCGAGTGTCGCGGCGATCGCGCTCTACCTGGTGGCGCGGGCGCTGGTCGGCTGACCGGCGGCCAACCGCCTGGCCACCACGTCCCGGACGTCGCCCGGCAGGTCGGGCACGCCGGCCAGGCTGGGCAGCAGTGCCGGTTCCAAGGTGAGGGCGCGGAACATGACGCCGATGGTCAGGCCGTGCGCCGGGCGACGGGTGACCACCACCGGGTCGCCCGCCTGGACCGGGCCGGGGTGCAGCACCCGCAGGTACGTGCCGGGCGCGGCCCGCTCGGTGAACCGGCGGATCCACTTCGGCCGGTCCATCCACGCGGCGAAGGTCTGGCACGGGATGCGCGGCGAGGTCACCTGGAGCACCAACCGCTCACCGACCGACCAGTGCTCGCCGACCACGGCGCCGGTCAGGTCGACGCCCTCGGTGGTCAGGTTCTCGCCGAAGGTCCCGGGCGGCAGGTCCCGGTCCAGTTCCCGCCGCCACCACGCCAGGTCCTCGGTGGCGTAGGCGTAGACGGCCTGGTCGTTTCCGCCGTGGTGGCGGGAGCTGACGATCTCGTCGCCGACCAGCCCGCCGCGGCCCTTCGCCGGTCCCGGCGCGCGCACCCGGACCGGGCCGCCAACCGGCCGCTTGTCGATGCCGCTGCGCCCGGTCAGCGTGTTCACCGCCCGCGCGGCGCCGACGTTCACCGAACGCACCAGTCCCATGGCGCCACGGTAGCCCGCGCCGCCGCCGGACACCCGCGACTATCCGGCCGGCAGGTCCACGGCCTCCCGAATGGCCGGTTCCACCTCCGGCGACGCGACGAACAGCAACTCGTCACCCGCCTCGACCGAGTCGTCCTCGCTGGGCACGATCACCCGGCCGCCGCGCAGGATCGCCACCAGCGCCGCGTCCTGCGGCAGCTCGATGGACCTGGCCCGCTTGCCGCCCAGCGGCGTGCCCTCGGGCAGGGTGACCTCCACCAGGTTGGCCTGCCCCTGGCGCAGGGTGAGCAACTGCACCAGGCCGCCGATGCTGACCGCCTCCTCGACCATCGCGGCCATGATCCGCGGTGTGGACACGGCGACGTCCACTCCCCACGCCGACGTGAACAGCCACTCGTTGCGCGGGTCGTTCACCCTGGCCACCACCCGCTTGACCGCGAACTCGGTCTTGGCGAGCAGCGACACGACGACGTTGACCTTGTCGTCACCGGTGGCCGCGATCATCACGTCACACGTCTGGAGACCGGCTTCCTCCAAAGAGGACAGTTCACACGCGTCAGCGAGCACCCACTCGGCCTGCTCGACGACGGGCGGGTCGAACTGCCGGGAGTCCTTCTCCACCAACATCACCTGGTGGCCGCCCGCCACGAGTTCCTGGGCGATGGACCGGCCGACCGCGCCGGCCCCGGCGATCGCGACCCGCATCAGTGCTGCTCCTCGTCTGGCGGCCGGGCCGCCGCCGCGGTCACGTCGGTGACGGTGCCGGAGATGGCCGCCACGTACACCTGGTCGTCGGCCTGCAGGACGGTGCGCGGGGTGGGCAGCACGCCGGTGCCGAACCGCATGATGAACGCCACCCGGCTGCCCGTGGTGTCCTGGATTTCCTTGATGGACCGGCCGACCCAGGCGGCGTGCAGCGGCAGTTGCAGGACCGCGACCGTGCCGGTCGGGTCCCGCCAGGCCGTCGCCGTGCCCTCGGGAACCAGGGTGCGCAGGAACCGGTCGGTGGTCCACGGCACGGTGGCCACCGTGGGGATGCCCAGCCGCTCGTAGACGGCGGCCCGGCGGGCGTCGTAGATCCTGGCCACCACGTTGGCCACGCCGAACGTCTCCCTGGCCACCCGGGCGGAGATGATGTTGGAGTTGTCCCCGTTGGACACCGCGGCGAACGCGCCCGCGTCCTCGATGCCGGCCTTGGCCAGCGTGTCCCGGTCGAAGCCGTTGCCCACCAGGTAGGTGCCGTGGAAGTCGGCGCCCAGGCGGCGGAACGCCTGCTCGTCCTTGTCGATCACCGCCACGCCGTGGCCGAGCCGCTCCAGCGCGTGCGCCAGCGACGAACCCACCCGGCCGCAGCCCATGATCACCACGTGCACGTTCCAGCCTCCTCCGCTGCCGTGCCGCTGACCCGCAGACCGTATCGCGCGCCCGTCACAGGTGAACGTAGCGCCGGCCCGGCGACACGGCGTCGGCGGAGCGCCTAATCTGTCGAGTCGTGGCCAAGCTGTCGACGGTGACCAAGCGGCTGATGCTCGGTCGACCGGTGCGGAGCGACCGGCTGTCGCACACGCTGCTGCCGAAACGGATCGCCCTGCCGGTGTTCGCGTCGGACGCGCTGTCCAGCGTCGCCTACGCCCCCGAGGAGATCTTCCGGACACTGAGCGTAGCCGGCCTGTCCGCGTACGCGTTCGCGCCGTGGATCGGTCTCGTCGTCGCCGTGGTGATGCTCACAGTGGTCGCCTCGTACCGGCAGAACGTGCACGCCTACCCCAGCGGCGGCGGCGACTACGAGGTGTCCACCACCAACCTGGGCGGCCGGTTCGGGCTCACCGTGGCCAGTGCCCTGCTGGTGGACTACATCCTGACGGTGGCGGTGTCCACCTCGTCGGGCATCGCCAACATCGGCTCGGCCATCCCGTTCGTCGGCCAGCACGCGGTGCTGTTCTGCATCCTCGTGATCGCACTGCTGACCGTGATGAACCTGCGCGGCGTGCGGGAGTCCGGCGTCGCGTTCGCGATCCCGACCTACGGCTTCATGGCCGGCGTCTTCGGCATGATCATCTGGGGCCTCACGCGTTCCGCGGCCGGTGGTGACATCGAGGCCCAGAGCTCCCGCTTCCACCTGGCCGCGTCCAACAACTCGCTGGTCGGGTTCGCGTTCGCGTTCCTCATCCTGCGGTCCTTCTCGTCCGGCAGCGCGGCGCTGACCGGTGTGGAGGCGATCAGCAACGGCGTGCCGGCGTTCCGGAAGCCCAAGTCCAAGAACGCGGCCACGACGCTGCTGCTGATGGGCACGATCGCGGTCGCGATGTTCCTGGGCATCATCGCGTTGGCCCGCCTGACCCACGTCAACTTCGCGGAAGACCCCGCCCACCAGCTCATCGGCGCGCCGGCCGGCTACCAGCAGCAGACCATGATCGCGCAGGTCGCCTCGGCGGTGTTCAGCAACTTCCGGCCGGCTTTCTACTACGTGTCGTTCGTCACCGGGATCATCCTCGTGCTGGCGGCGAACACCGCGTTCAACGGCTTCCCGGTGCTCGGCTCGATCCTGGCGCAGGACCAGTACCTGCCTCGGCAGCTGCACACCCGGGGCGACCGGCTGGCGTACAGCAACGGCATCCTGTTCCTCGCGGTGTTCGCCGGCGTGCTGATCGTCGCGTTCGACGGGGACGCGACCCGGCTGATCCAGCTCTACATCGTCGGCGTGTTCGTGTCGTTCAACTGCAGCCAGGCCGGCATGATCCGGCACTGGAACCGCCTGCTGCGCACCGAGACCGACCGCGCGGTCCGCCGGCGGATGCGGCGCTCCCAGGCGATCAACACGTTCGGCCTGTGCATGACCGCGATCGTGCTGGTGATCGTCGTCATCACGAAGTTCTTCGCCGGCGCGTGGATCGCGATCGCCGCCATGGTGGCGTTCTTCCTGTTGATGAGCGGCATCCGGGCGCACTACTCCCGGGTCGCCGACGAGCTGGCCGGCACCGAGGAGGACACCGTCCTGCCGGCGCACAACCACGCGATCGTGCTGGTGTCCAAGCTGCACCTGCCGACGCTGCGCGCCCTGGCGTACGCCAAGGCGACCCGGCCGGACTCGCTGGTGGCCGTGACGGTCAACGTGGACGAGCGGGACACCAGGGAGCTGATGCGCCGCTGGGGCGAGGAGAACTACCACGTACCGCTGAAGGTGATCGAGTCGCCGTACCGGGAGATCACCCGGCCGGTCCTGGACTACGTGCGCCGGGTGCGCAAGGACAACCCGCGGGACGTGGTCACCGTGTTCATCCCGGAGTACGTGGTGGGCCGGTGGTGGGAGCAGATCCTGCACAACCAGAGCGCCCTGCGGCTCAAGGGCCGGCTGCTGTTCCAGCCGGGCGTGATGGTGACGAGCGTGCCGTGGCAACTGGCGTCGTCGGCGAAGGCGGGCGCGCGGGCGGTCCGGCGCGCTGCGCAGGTGCAGGCCGCGCCCGGCGCGGTGCGCCGCGGCTTCC
>DATEPR010000375.1:0-3321 GCA_035273045.1 Pseudonocardiaceae bacterium
CCGGCCGGGTCGCCCGCCGCCGATAGCCGGTCCGCGGCGCCCGTTGGTCCGGTTTCGCCTCGGCCTTGGGCGGGTATGCGGGTGGCATGCCGCAGCAGTCGCCGCCCGCCGGGCGCCGGACACCCTGGGGACACCGGGCCAGGGTGCGGTTCGTGCGGCACGCGGTACCACACGCTCCCTGAGCCGGCCGCTTCGCCGGCAATCTCAGTCAGGCTGACGCGTTTTCCTGTTCGGACGCCGGGCATGACCCGGTGATCCGTGCGGCGCGCGCTGCCATGATCTTTCGGGGAGAACTATGACATTGTCGCATCGCGAATGTCACATTCTGTCCACGATGGACGAAGAACTGGCGGCGGATCCTCGGCTGTGCGCGGTGGCGGACCTGTTCGCGCAGCCACCACCGTTCCGCACCGGTTCCCTGTCGGACAGCCGGCCACGGAACCGGACGGCCAGCACACCGGCCATCCGTCCGGCCTCGTGCATCGTGCTCAGCGTGATCGTCACCATGCTCGGACTGGTCTGTTGTGCGCTCACTGCGGCACTGCGCATTCCCGTCGTGGCGAGCGCGGGCGCGGTCCTGGCGGTAGCCGCGGCGATGGCGTTCGCCGTCGTGGTCATCCACCGTCGCACCCGGACCTCGGCCGACACCGGGACCGATCGCGCACCGTCCACACTCACCGCCGGCAGCGACGAGTTCCCGGCGTGATCCGCTCAGTCGTCTGTGCCGTGGCGTGCGGGGCGTCGCTGGTCTGGTTGGCGGGCTGCGTGAACGCCGAACGGCCCGCGCCGCCCGCCGCCGGACCGACGGTCTCGTACGGCAACGCCAGTCCGTCCGTGACGTTAGGCGAGCCACACAACCAGAGTGACGTGAGCTTCCTCGAACAGGCGGTGCCGCTGCGCCGCCAGGCGGACACGCTGGCGCGGCTGGCCATCGCCCGCAGTCCCGACGAGTCCCTGCGGTCGCTGGCCAAGGAGATCGACACGGCCGAACAGCCGTCCGTGACCGACGCGCTGGACCGGTTGCGGCAGTGGGGGCAACCGGCCGCCGCCGCCACGCCGTCGCCGGACCCGGTGTCGCGCGACCAGTTGCGCCAACTGGCCAGTGCCCGGGGAGCCGCGTTCGACCGGCAGTGGCGGGACGACATCGGTCGCACGCTGACCCGGAGCCTGGCGGTCGCCGGCACCGAACAGGCCGCCGGGGTATCTCCGCCGGTCAAGGCCACGGCACTGCAGTGGTACACGGAACTGAGCAGCGAGCAGGAGAAACTGAGCGCGCTCACCCCGGACTAGGCACTCATCGATCGCGGAGGCGTCATGGCACGGAAGACCACCAGCGGGGTCACCGACGATCTCGCGGACAACCTCGGCCGGCTGGTCCGGCACGAGATGCGGACCATCGGCGACGAGTTGCGCCGGAAGGCCGGGCAGGCCGGCCTGGGCGCCGGGCTGGTCGCGTTCGGCCTGGTCATGGCCCTGTACGCGGGCGGGTGCGTGGTGGCCGGGATCGTCGCGCTGCTGGCCAGGGTGATGCCGGCGTGGTTGGCGGCCGCCGTGGTCGCCGCCGTACTGGCCACCGTGGCCGGTCTGGCCGCGGCACTGGGCGTGGGTGAGGTACGCCGCGCGACCCCGCTCGTGCCGGAAGAGGCGGCGGCGGACATCGCGGCCGCCGCGGACAACGCGGCACCGGACGACCAGCGCGGCTAGCCGGCCGACCGCCGACCGAGGCGATGAACCCGTGGAACACAAGGACAGCGAATACCAGCACCTGATGCCGTTGTTCGACAAGCTGGCCGATCCCTCCGTGTCCGACGAGGACAGGAGGCACGCCCGCGACGAACTGGTCACCGGGCATCTCCCGCTGGCCGCGCACATCGCACGGCGGTTCGCCCACCGGGGCCAGCCGGTCGAGGACCTGGAACAGGTGGCCAGGCTTGGGCTGATCCACGCCGTCGACCGGTTCGACCCGTCGCTGGGGCACACGTTCCTGGCGTTCGCCATACCCACGGTGACCGGCGAGATCCGGCGGTACTTCCGGGACCACACCTGGACGGTCAGCGTTCCCCGCAAGTTGCGCGACCGGCATCTGGCCATCACCGCCACGGTGGAGCAGTTGACCCAGGAACTGGGCCGCGCGCCCCGTCCCCGGCAGATCGCGGAACGGCTCGGGATCGCGGTGGCCGACGTGTACGAGGGCGTCCAGGCGGGCCTGGCCTACCGCCCGGACTCGCTGGACCGCACCGAGCGGGACGACGACCACGCGCCCGCCACGGTCACCTCGCTGGCCGAGGTGGACACCGGCCTGGAACTGGTCGACAACCGCGAAACGCTGTACCAGGCGTTGTCCCTGCTGCCGGCCCGGGACAGCCACATCGTCATCATGCGGTTCTACAACGACATGACGCAGACCCAGATCGCGGAGTGCCTCGGCATCTCCCAGATGCAGGTGTCCCGCCGGCTGTCCTCGATCCTGGAACGGTTGCGCCGCTCGTTCGCCGGGTCCGTGCCGGCGACCGGGTGCGCGTGAGGTTTGTCAGTACCTGGCGAGCAGGTCGTAGGCGGCGCCGCTGGATCCGGCGTAGACGGCGTGGTGCAGGAGGTCGGTGGCGGTCGCGGCCGGACCGTAGGCCGGTGTCGGCTTGGCCACGCCCAGCGCGGGCAGGATGACCTGTTCGGTGCCGAAGACGACGGCGAAATGTGCCACGGAGGCGAGCGGGCCGCGCAGCCCGAGCAGGTCGATGGCACCGCGGGCGACACCCCACGCGGTGCCATAGCCCCAGTGCGCCAGGGTGTTCAGCCGTCGCTTCCCCGGCTCGTCGACGGGTGCCACGCCGGCCACCACACTCACCGCGTCCGCCGGGGTGGTGCTCGCACTCCGGCCGGTCGCCTTGGCCTCGACCGTGCTGGACACGGTCATGGCGGCCGTGCCCGCGACACCGGCCAACAGGCCGCGGCCGACGGCCGCGCACACCCTGGTCACCGCGCTGGTGGTCATGCCGGGTGACTACCCATGGACCCACCAGGTCATTCCCCTCCGGCGTGCTGGACGTGTCCCCGCATGGCCTGGCCGGCGGCTGCCTCGTCCTTCCGCCGCAGCGCGTCGATCACCGCGTGGTGGTCCTCGACCGATGCTTCCGGCCACCCGTGGATGGTGGGGTAGAACCGCCGGGGCGCGTACCTGGCTGCGCTGCCCAGGAACCACGCCAGCTTGGGCGAGCCGGCCGCCAGGTTGATCTCCCGGTGGAACTGGTGGTTGAGGGTTTCCACGCGCTCGGCGTCGCCCGTACGCTGGGCAGCCTCCAGCGCCGCCTGCAAGTTCTCCAC